>NZ_JACNDD010000099.1:0-25286 GCF_017351395.1 Pseudomonas sp. FW305-28 | reverse complement strand
TGGCCTTGCTGGCTGATCACCGGGGAATAACCGGACAACGGCTGAGCGGGGTTGACCATCCAGGCCGAATCGTTGGAGTTCTGCACATAATCGCGGCGCAGCAGCTGCGGGAGCTTGTCGGCGGCATAAATACCCTTTTGCACCGCGCTGGAATCGCTGCCCCAGGCACATTCGCTGCGGCTGCCATCCAGCACGATCAGCTGCAATCCGGCCCTGGGATCGCTGCACCGGGCCAGCTTGTCGGCGTCGACGTTCGGCACCACCGACACGTTCATGTAGAGGCTTTGCCCCTGGTCGTCCACCGCCAGGGTATTGACCCAGGGAATGCCCTGGATTTTATGGACAGCGTCCTGCAAATCCTTGAGGGTGACGGCCTTGTTCATGGCGTACCACTGGGCCAGCACGCGATCGTTTTCCAGGTTCGCATCACGCAGGCTGTAGGCGAACTGGTTGTCCCAGTCCAGCCGGCCGGGCCATTGCACGATCGGGCCGAACTGCGAGCCATAGACCACGCGAGAAACCGTCTGTACCTGGCCGTCGGGCTGCCTGATGTCCACCGCGACCGTCTGCTGGCTCATCGGCACGGATTTGCCATCGAGCAGGTAGCGGGTCGGATCCTTCGGGTCGAGCTGCAGCCGGTACAGGGTGAAATGCTTGGAACTGTCGACGGTGTGGGTCCAGGCCAGGTGCTGGCTGAAACCGATGTTGATCATCGGCAGGCCTGGCAGCGCCGCGCCCATGACGTCCAGCTTGCCGGGGATGGTCAGGTGCATCTGGTAGAAACGCATGCCGCCTACCCACGGAAAATGCGGATTCGCCAGCAGCATCCCGCGACCATTGAACGAGCGCTCGCTGCCAATGGCCAGGGCATTGCTGCCGCGTTCCAGGGCAAAACGCTGCTGCCGGGTCGCGGCGGCGGCGAAACCGGCGACCGGGGCGTCCGCGCGTGCCGTCGCCTGGGGCGGTTGTGCGCCAGCCAGGGCTTCGGCGAACTGGCCGACGCCGCCTTCCACCAACAACCGACGGGTCAATTTGACCAGGTCCAGCGCGGTGATCGGCCGCACCCAATCGCTGGCGCATTGCTCGGGCAGGCCCTTGGCCTTGCGCTCGGCCAACGCGCGGTTGTAGCCCGCCGCATAACCTTCGACCAGTTGTTGCACTTGAGGCGGCTGGGCCTGCCAGAAACCGGAGACCGCTTGCGGCGTGTTGAGCCAGCTGAAAAACAGATCGCTGACGCGGTTCTGCCGCTGCTCGACCGTAACCTGCTCGGGCCCGAAATAACGCGAGCGCTGGGCATTGACCGTGACGATCTCATTGGCCAGCAGGCACAAATTATCCTGGGCGTAGGCATACCCGATGCCATAACCCAGCCCACGCTCGTCCTGAGCCCGGATATGTGGCACGCCAAAACGGGTGCGACGGATCTCGGCACTGGCCTGTTGCCCATCGTCCTGTGCACTGACCACGGGGCTGAGCCCGAGGGCGATCCCCAGAAAAGCACCTGCAAGGCCAACCCTCGATAACTGCCCGGACATTCTCACGTTCACTCCTGATGAAAACTGCAGAAACCAGGACGGCTACCGGTGCGCCAGTAGACAGCACTCGGCCCGCCTGGGAAATCACACACCGTGTGCTGAACCGGAATGTGCCTACCTTGAAAACGAACCGGATGAAAAAAAATTAATGGCTGGATACCGCTTGAACACGGGGGTTTGACGAAGCAGGGGCAATTTTTTCACATCGCCACCCTCATGATTGCGCGCCCTCGTTCGTCCTATAACAGGAGAGTATTCGTGACCTTTTCTGATCTGGCTGGTAAGGAGTTTCTGCATGCGTAACGCGCAACTGCCCATGGAGGGCAAGCCAAGGCCGACCGGCGTCTCGCTGAGCGCCACCCACCGTGAATTCGAGAGGCCGCCAGAGCGCGGCGGCAATGACCACATCAGGCGCCTGCTCAAGAGCTTCGGGCTGAGGACCAGCCTGATTCGCCTCAAAGTCATCGACGCGTTGCTCAAGGCCGCCCACGAAAACCGCTGCCTGGGCGTGCGTGGTGTGCACAGCCAGTTACTGGGGCTGGACATTCCGTTGTCCTTTCTCAGCGTACGCGAGGTGTTGAAGCGCCTGTGCAGCGAGGGCGTCGTGACCCTCAACCCCGATAAAAGCTATCGCCTGCACCCCAGCGCGATGGCCGTGCTCGAGGCCGAGGAATGAAGGCGGCGCTCAGGGCTTGACCTTGCGCCGCATCACACCGTTGATCACCACCACGATGACCGCCACGGCAATGGCGATGTATTGAAACAGCTGCTCGCTGATCATGCCCTTGCCCTGCATCCAGGACAGCCCGAGCATGATTGCCAGGACGACGAGGACGATCAGAATCGAGTATTTCAAACGTTGCGAATGAGTCATTGCCAATTTCCTGAATGTATCCGTTCTGTATCCGAAGGCTTGCCGATCCATACCTCATCTACCGGAATGACGACTCACCAACGGGGCCCCATGGTACAGCCGAAGGCGCGTCTTCGTGCAATCCGCTCGTTTTATTCCTTGGCTACCGACACCTAAAGCTGCGTCCCGCCAGGCCGATATATACAGAACTGCCCATTCGCCAGTTCCAGAAAATCGCCTTCGTGCAAGGACTCCTCGTATGCCCTCACTCCGAACGATCCAGGCTCGCTATACCCTGTTTCTGGTTATTTTCATGCTGGTGTTGTCCCTCCTGACCGTGGTGGGCATCAGTTACCTGGTCGCGCCCAAGCTGCGCCAGACGGAAGAGCAAGTGGCACTTAACCGCATCGCCGAGGTTGCCGAGCAGATCCAGGGCGAACTGAACAAGGTACAGGCGCAGCAACGCAGCATTACCCAGACCATCCCGCTGCTCGACAGCGATGCCATCGACAAAGTGTTGCCGGGGCTGGTGGACCAGTACGGCGAGCTGAAAGTCTTCGGCGGTGGGATCTGGCCCTTGCCCAACCAGCGGGCCGAGGGACGCAGTAAATTCAGCACGTTCTGGCACCGCGATGCGTCCGGCAAACTGGTGGTAAATACCTTCTGGAACAGTGACGCCGCGCCCAACTATTACGAACAACCCTGGCACAAGGGCGGCATGGCTACCCCTCCGGGCAAATGCGCCTGGGCCGCGGCCTATAAAGACGACGCCAGTGCCGAACCACGCACCAACTGCGCCATGGCCATCCAGAAAAACGGCGTGCCTTACGGCGTTTCCACCATTGATGTGACCCTGGGCTTCTTCAATGAGCTGGTGGCACGCAAGGAAGCCGACCTGAGCGCCGAGATGCTGATCGTCGAAGCCGACGGCAAGATCATCAGCAACAGTTCGCGCATCAGCGGTCCGATCGTGCTGAAGAACATCAGTGAACTGGCGACCACCTCGCCATTCGCCGCCCAGGTCAAGGCGGGCCTGGCCAAGCGCGATCAGCCGCTGCAACGTGTGGAGTTCGACAACAAGGGCGAGGCCAGCACCTTCTTCATGCGCCCTATCGAAGGTTCGCCGTGGTTCCTTGCCACCGCATTGCCGACTCGCCTGATCACGGCCCAGCGCGATGATGTACTGAGCACGCTGAGCCTGCTGCAGATCCCGATGGTGATCCTGCTGGTCTTGATGCAGCTGTACGCGATCCGCCAATTAACCAATCGCATGAAAGTCCTCAAAGGCAACATCGACGCCTTGTCCACCGGCGATGCCGACCTGACCCGACGCATCACCATCCGGGCCGAGGATGAATTGGGAGCGATCGGTCACTCGGTCAACCGCTTCATCGCTTACCTGCAAGATATGATCGGTGAAGTCACCCAGGCCACTGGCGCCATGGCGTCGAGCCTGGGCGATCTGCAGCGGACCTCGGCCCACACCAGCGAAATCCTGATGCGCCACGCCTCGGAAACCGACCAGACCGTGACCGCCATCACCCAGATGAGCTCCACGGCTGAAAGCGTCGCCCAAAACGCGGCCGAGACTGCGGCGTTCACTCAACGCGCCAACGAGCATGCCGATCGCTCCCGCGTGGTGGTCGGTGAGGCCTCCAACAGTGTGGTGGCCTTGATCGATGAAGTGGCCAGCGCCACCCACAAGGTCGAGAGCATGCAACAGGACGCTCAGCGCATCACCGAGATCCTGGGTGTGATCGGCGCCATCGCCGGGCAGACCAACCTGCTGGCGCTCAACGCCGCCATTGAAGCCGCCCGGGCTGGCGAGCAAGGCCGTGGTTTTGCCGTGGTGGCCGACGAAGTCCGCGCCCTCGCCGCCCGCACCCAGGCCAGCACCTCGGAAATCAACGAAATGCTGACCCGCCTGACCCAAGGCGTGAGTTCGTCGGTCTCGGCCATGGAAAACACCCAGGCCAGCTGCCAGTCGGCCGCCGACGCGACCTCGCGCGTCAACTCGGGCCTGGACGAAATGGCCGGCTCGGTCAGCCAGATCAACAGCCTGAGCACCCAGATCGCCACGGCCGCCGAGCAACAAAGCGCGGTGACCGAAGAGATCAATCGCAGCATGGTGCAAATCCGCCACATGGTGGAGGAACTGGTGGAAAGTGGCCTGGCCAGCGAAACCAACACCCGGCAACTGCTGGACGCCAACACACGGGTGAATGCGATCATGGGGCGGTTCAAGGTTCGCTAAAACCTCACCCTCCCCCTGTGGGAGTTGAGTTTCTGTGGGAGTTGAGCTTGCTCGCGATGCAGGCGACTCGGGGTCAAATTGCTACCGAGGCGCTGCTATCGCGGGCAAGCCTTGCTCCCACAGAGCATTTCCCCCACAAAGCCTCGCTCCCACAGGACTGTATTCGCCCTCTCAACCTGACAATTCTGTAATCCCCGCCTCAGCCCCCTGTCAGCTCGTGCTCGCTACTCTGTTATCCTTGCGCCAAACCGTTCGACACGAGACCTCCTTCATGGCCAATCCCCTGCACCTGCTCGCCTTGAGCGCCCTGTTCATGACCACCCTGGCCCAGGCCGCCGAACCGGTCACCATCGATGTGCACCGTGACGCCAGTTGCGGCTGCTGCAAAAAGTGGATCTCGCATTTGCAAGAAAACGGCTTCAAGGTCAACGACCATGTCGAAGCCGACATGAGTTCGGTCAAGCAACGCCTCGGCGTGGCGCCAAACCTGCGCTCCTGCCACACCGCCGAAATCAACGGCAAATTCGTCGAGGGCCATGTCCCGGCCGATCAGGTACTGGCGCTGAGCAAGCGCGATGACTTGCTCGGTGTGGCCGCACCGGGCATGCCCATGGGCTCGCCCGGCATGGAAATGGACGGCATGAGCGACGCTTATCAAGTGATCGGCCTGAAAAAAGACGGGACCCAAACCGTAGTGGCGGATTACCCGGCCCACTGATGGGCCAAGCCTATATCGGCTTGTTCCTGGCGGCATTTGGCGCGGCGACCTTGCTGCCGCTGCAATCGGAGGCCTTGCTGGTCGGCCTGTTGCTCAGCGAGCGCCACGTTGTCTGGCTGTTGCTGGGGGTCGCCACGCTCGGCAACGTCCTGGGTTCGCTGGTGAACTGGTGGCTGGGCACGCGCCTGGAACACTTCAAGGACCGGCGCTGGTTTCCGGTCAGCCCGACACACCTGGACAAGGCTCGCGTGCATTACCAGCGCTTCGGCCGCTGGTCGCTGCTGCTCAGTTGGTTGCCGATCATCGGCGATCCGTTGACCCTGGTGGCCGGGGTAATGGGCGAGCCATGGCGCCGCTTCCTGCTGATCGTGACCGTTGCCAAAGGTTTGCGCTATGGCGTCCTCGCCCTGGCCACGCTGGGCTGGATGGGTTGAACATTCGGGCCGTTCGGTTGCCTGTGGTTAATGTCGCCATAATCGGGTCGCGCCAGGATCGGCCGCGGCCACAAGGAGATTGACCATGTCCCGAACCCCCACGCGCTGGTTACCCAGCCTCTTGCTCAGCGCCGCCCTGCCCCTGCTCGCCCAGGCCGCCAGCCCGCCGGAAGGCCCGGCCTACGGCGCCCAGTTGGAGGGCTTCGAATACCCCTATACCCTCAAGCACTTCGCCTTCCAGTCCCAGGGCCAATCGTTGCAGATGGGCTATATGGACGTGCCGGCCCAAGGCAAGGTCAATGGCCGCACCGTGGTGCTGATGCACGGCAAGAATTTCTGCGCCGCCACCTGGGGCGATTCGATCAAGGTGCTGAGCGAAGCCGGCTACCGGGTCATCGCCGCGGACCAGGTCGGCTTCTGCACATCGAGCAAACCTGAGCATTACCAGTACAGCTTCCAGCAACTGGCGACCAACACCCAGGCCTTGCTCAAGACCCTCGGCGTACAGAAAGCCATCGTCCTCGGCCATTCCACCGGCGGCATGCTCGCCACTCGGTACGCCTTGCAGTTTCCCGATCAGGTCGAGCGCCTGGCGATGGTCAACCCCATTGGCCTGGAAGACTGGAAAGCCTTGGGCGTGCCCTACCGCACCGTGGACCAATGGTACGCCCGTGAGCTGAAAGTCACCGCCGAGGGCATTCGCAATTACGAGCGCACGACCTATTACGCCGGCCGCTGGAAACCTGAGTTCGACCGCTGGGTGGACATGCTCGCCGGCTTGAACAAAGGCCCGGGCCATACACAAGTGGCGTGGAACTCGGCGCTGATCTACGACATGATCTTCACCCAGCCGGTCTATTACGAATTCAAGGACCTGACCGTACCCACCCTGTTGTTGATCGGTACCTCCGACACCACCGCCATCGGCAGCGACATCGCGCCGCCGGCGGTAAAGGCCAGACTGGGCCACTACGAGGTATTGGGCAAGCAGACCGCCGGGCTGATTCCCCGCTCGACCCTGGTGGAGTTCCCCAATCTGGGGCATGCCCCGCAGATGGAAGAGCCGGATCGGTTCCACAAGGCCCTGCTGGGCTGGCTGGACAAACCTATTCCCTGACGAGGTGTTCCATGGCGGTGCAAATAGCAGTCATAGACGATTGGCAAGATGTGGCACGCGGTGTGGTGGATTGGTCGGTGCTCGAAGGCGTCGGCCAAGTGACCTTTCTCCACGACTATCCCGCCGACCGCGACACCCTCGCCGAACGCTTGCAGCGCTTCGAGGTGATCTGCGTGATGCGTGAACGCACCGTGTTCGACGAAGGCCTGCTGCGCCGCCTGCCCAATCTCAAGCTGCTGCTCACCGGCGGCATGCGCAATGCCGCCCTGGACCTGAAGGCCGCCGCCGAGCTGGGCATCCAGGTGTGCGGCACCGACAGCTACAAGCACGCCGCGCCCGAACTGACCTGGGCGCTGATCATGGCCCTGGCCCGCAACCTGGTGCAGGAAGCCAATGCCTTGCGCGCCGGTCTGTGGCAACAAGGCCTGGGCGGCGACCTGCACGGCAAGACGCTGGCGATCCTCGGCCTGGGCAGCATCGGTACACGGGTGGCGCAGTTCGGCCAGGTGTTCGGCATGCGGGTCATCGCCTGGAGCCAGAACCTCAGCGCCGAACGGGCCGCCGAAGTGGGCGTGACCTACGTCAGCAAGCAGGCGTTGTTCGAACAGGCCGACATTCTCTCGATCCACCTGGTGCTCGGCGAACGCACCCGCGGCCTGGTGGATGCCCAGGCGCTGGGCTGGATGAAACCCGAGGCGCTGCTGGTCAACACCTCCCGCGGGCCGATCGTCGATGAAGCCGCCCTGATCGACGCCCTCCAGCACCGGCGCCTGGCCGGTGCCGCCCTGGACGTCTTCGCCCAGGAGCCCTTGCCTCTGGCCCATCCATTCCGCACCCTGGAGAACGTGCTGGCCACGCCTCATGTGGGTTATGTCAGCCGACAGAATTACCAGCAGTTCTATTCCCTGATGATCGAAGACCTGCTGGCCTGGGCGGCGGGCCAGCCGATTCGGTTGCTGACGCCGCCGGGCTGAACCGGAGGAGCATCCCCACTTTTTCTGTGGGAGCGAGCTTGCTCGCGATAGCGGAGGATCAGTTGCAGGTTTGTGCCTGACACACCTCTATCACGAGCTCGCTCCCACAGGAAACAGCGTGCTTCCAAGGATGCTATTAGCCATCAAAACGCCTCTATCTCGCCCGCCCTCCAATGGTGCATCGCGCCATTCCATCGCGCACGCCAATGAACCAACGCCCTCCCCTTACACTTTTTTCTTTGCAGGAAACTGCACTTCGTCGGTGCGTATTCCCCTTCGTCGTGTAAGACATTGCCGCTAAAAAACGTGATTGTCGGACAATGCGACGAACCGAGGCGCACCGCTCTAGGATATGACCTAGACTGCCTAACCGGGGGGAAAACCGACCGGTCATCCAGACGAAAAAAAGTCGAAACTTTTCGCAACGGCGACAGGTCAGGTTAGAGGTAGGGCAACAGCGACTGGTGCAGTCCTTGCACTGGTCATTGCAACAGCTCCTTCAGCTGATTCGCTTCGCCGCGTTTGGGTAGCCGTCGCTTTCCTTGCGTAGCGCTTGTGCGCCTGGCCGCAGGATTTGGCCAATGAAACAACAGCTCTGGCGCTTGCCGGAAACAGATCGAGAAAATGGGAGATATTTATGATCAGTGCTGCCTTGGAACCACAACAAGTCCGTTCTCAATTACCGCCGGCGGCCGAATCGCCGACGGCTCCGGTGCTGGCCACCGGCGGCAAGGCACTGCTCCCCGTCGTTCGACAGAATCCCAATCGCAAGAAAGTCTTGTTCGTCACCTCGGAAATCGCCGACCTGGTCAAGACCGGCGGCCTGGGCGATGTGTCCTCGGCACTGCCCCGGGCCATGGCCGGGCTGCATGATGTCCGGGTGCTGATCCCTGGCTATCCGCAAGTGATGAACAGCGGCAATCCGATCCACATCGTCGGCGAACTGGGCGGCCACGCAGCACTGCCGCCCTGCAAGATCGGGCGCATGGACATGGCCGACGGCCTGGTGATCTACGTACTCATCTGCCCGGAACTGTTTGCCCGCGAAGGTTCTCCCTACGGTGCCAACAACGGTCGCGACTGGCCGGACAACCACATTCGCTTCGCCCGCCTGGGCCTGGCCGCCGCCGACATCGCCGCCAACCTGGCACAGATCCACTGGTGCCCGGACCTGGTCCACGCCCACGACTGGCCAGCAGGACTGGCGCCGGCCTACATGCACTGGCGCGGGCAACGCACCCCGACCCTGTTCACCATCCACAACCTGGCGTACCAGGGCGTGGTCAGCCTGGCATCCTGCCCGGAACTGGGCATCCCCGAGCACGCCCTGCAACAGGAAGGCATGGAGTTCTACGGCAAACTGTCGTTCCTCAAGGCCGGGATGGCCTACTCCAGCCACATCACCACAGTCAGCGCCACCTACGCCCAGGAGATCACCACCCCGGCGTTTGGTTGCGGACTCGACGGTTTCCTGGCTGCCAAGACCCAACAAGGCTTGCTCAGCGGCATCCCCAACGGCATCGATGAAAGCTGGGACTCGGCCACCGACACCCACCTGTTCCGTCAGTTCGCCATGGGCGACTGGGAAGGCAAGGCCGTCAACGCCAGCCATGTGCGTGAACTGTTTGGCCTCGACGACTCCCCTGGCCCGCTGTTCGCCGTGGTGTCGCGCCTGGTCTACCAGAAAGGCCTGGACCTGACCGAAGCGGTCGCCGAGTTCATCGTCGAATCTGGCGGCCAGATCGCCATCATCGGCCGCGGCGAACCGGAGGAAGAACAGGCCATGCGCGAACTGGCACTGCGCTTCCCCGGCCGCATCGGCGTGCGTATCGGCTTCAACGAAACCGATGCGCGGCGGATGTTCGCCGGCAGCGATTTCCTGCTGATGCCCTCGCGCTACGAGCCCTGCGGCTTGAGCCAGATGTACGCCCAACGTTTCGGCTCGCTGCCGGTGGCGCGCAATACCGGAGGCCTGGCGGACACCATCGAAGATGGCGTCACCGGTTTCCTGTTCGATGAGTCCACCGTGGAGAGCTACAAGCAGGCCTTGAGCCGGGCCTTCAAGGTCTTCGAGTTCCCCGACCTGCTCAACGCCATGCGCTGCCGGGCCATGTCGGCACCGTTCAACTGGTGCCAGGCCGTGGAACCCTACGCCGAACTCTACGAACAGCTGGTGGCGAAGTCACTGGGAAAATCGGCCAGACAATGAGGTAACAATGACGTCAAGGACGCCTGAGACATGGACCCACGGGGCGGTCATGCTGGATGACGAGCACGCCCGCTTCACCCTCTGGGCCCCGGATGCCTTTTTTGTCAGTGTCGAACTCGACACTGGAGATTCGATACCGCTACTGCCCCAAGCCGACGGCTGGTTCATGATCCAGACCCGTTGCCCCGCCGGCACCCGCTACCGCTACAACATCGATGGCGAGCTGGAGGTGCCGGACCCGGCCTCCCGCGCCCAGGCCGGCGACATCGACCGTCACAGCGTGGTGGTCGACCCCCATGCCTACCCCTGGCGACACACCCAATGGTGTGGCCGTCCCTGGCACGAAGCCGTGATCTACGAATTGCACGTGGGCGCCCTGGGCGGTTTCAACGGTGTCGAACAGCATTTGGCCCGCCTGGCCGGGCTGGGCGTCACCGCCATCGAGCTGATGCCGCTGGCGCAGTTTCCCGGCGATCGCAACTGGGGCTACGACGGGGTCTTGCCCTACGCGCCCCAAGCCTCCTACGGCACGCCTGAACAGCTCAAGCATCTGATCGACAGCGCCCACGGCCATGGGCTGTCCGTCATCCTGGATGTGGTCTACAACCACTTCGGCCCCGATGGCAACTACCTGCACCGCTATGCCAAGAGTTTCTTCCGCGAAGACAAGCACACGCCCTGGGGCGCGGCGATCGATTTCCGCCGCCGGGAAGTGCGGGACTTCTTCATCGACAATGCGCTCATGTGGCTGCTGGAATACCGCTTCGACGGCCTGCGCCTCGACGCAGTACACGCCATCGAAGCTCCGGACTTTCTCCAGGAACTGGCGGCCAGGGTGCGCGAACAGGTGGACCCGGCCCGGCATGTCTGGCTGACCGTGGAAAACGAACACAACCAGGCCAGCCTGCTGGAACAGGGCTACGACGCCCAGTGGAACGACGATGGCCACAATGCCTTGCACGTACTGCTGACAGGCGAGACCGACGCCTACTACGCCGACTATGCCGAGCAGCCGACGGAACAACTGGCACGTTGCCTGAGCCAGGGTTTCGTCTTCCAGGGCCACACCAATCGCCACGGCGAATCCCGGGGCGAACCCAGCGGTCACCTGCCACCGAGCGCATTCGTGCTGTTCCTGCAGAACCATGACCAGGTCGGCAACCGTGCCCTGGGCGAACGCCTGCATCAGCTCGCCCCGTCCCAGGCCTTGCAAGCGGCGACAGTCTTGTTGCTGTTGTCACCGATGATCCCGCTGCTGTTCATGGGCGATGAGGTGGCCGCCGAACAACCGTTCCTGTTCTTTACCAGTCATCACGGCGAACTGGCAGAACTCGTGCGCGAAGGCCGACGGAACGAGTTCAAGGCGTTCAGTGCCTTTGCCGATCCGCAGAAACGCGAGCGGATTCCCGACCCCAACGCGGCCAGCACCTTCGAGGTTTCACGTCCAAGCCTGGAATCGCAACGCGTGGAGCAGCAGGCCAGCGAGGCGCTGTATCGCCAACTGCTGAAAATCCGCCGTGAAGAGATCGTCCCGCGCCTGCCCGGTGCCCAGGCTCTGGGGGCCGATGTGCTGGGCCATGGCGCTGTCAGCGCACGCTGGCGACTGGGCGATGGCAGTGTGTTGCGCATCGACCTGAACCTTGGCGACCAGCCTGTCGCACACCCTGCCCCGGAAGAGGCACGCATTCTTTTCGAACATCCGCAGCAGGTCGTGGGTCTGTTGCAACAGGGCGTCCTTGCGCCCTACAGCGCGCTGGTCAGTCTGACGCAGGCGACAACCTTGCCCAACATCACTGGAGAGCGCCTATGAGCGATGCGCAACTGGAAATCCTCGCCAGCCGAGCGGGCCTGGCGGTGGATTGGATCGATGCCAATGGCCGGGCCCAGAAAGTCTCGCCGGCGGTCTTGCGTTCGGTCCTCACGGGCCTGGGCCATCCAGCCGGCAGCGCCCAGGAAATCGATGCCAGCCTGCTGCAGCTGCAGGAAGATCAACAGAACCATAAACTGCCACCGCTGATCACCGCCGATGTCGGGGCCAGCCTGGACTTGAGCCGCTACTTCGAGGCCGGGATACCCTGCGAAATCAAACTTGAAGACGGCGCGACGCTGAATCTGAACCTCGATGCCGACGGCAAGCTGCCGGGCATGGTCCCGGTGGGTTATCAGCATGTCAGCATCCGGGACCAGCATTTCACCCTGGCCGTGGCGCCCGCCCGCTGCTACAGCGTGGCCGATGCGGTGGACGACCCGACGCCCCGGGCCTGGGGCCTGAGCGCGCAGCTGTATGCCTTGCGACGCCCCGGTGACGGCGGCTTCGGTGATACCCAAGCCCTGGAAGAGCTGGCTCGGGTGGCTGGCGAGCGCGGTGCCGAGGCCATTGCCATCAGCCCGATGCACGCGATGTTCAGCAGCGACACCGGGCGCTACAGCCCTTACTCGCCGTCCAGCCGACTGTTCCTCAACAGCCTGTATGCCGCCCCCGGCACCATCCTCGGCGAACGCGCCCTGCGCACCGCCATCGACGCCACCGGCTTGACCAACCAACTGCGCAACCTGGAAGAGCAGCCGCTGATCGATTGGCCAGTCGCCGCCCAGGCCAAGCAGAAAATCCTCCGCGCCCTGTACGACGGGTTCAGCCAGGGCGCGCATCCGCTGCATGAAGACTTCAGCAGTTTCCGCCACACCAGCGGCGAAGCCCTGGAAAACCATTGCCGCTTCGAGGCCTTGCAGGCCGAACGCGCCGCCCGTGGCGAAAGCCTCGACTGGCGGCAGTGGCCGGAAGAATGGCGCGATCCGCGCAGCGCGGTCCTGGCCCATTTCGCCGAAGAAAATGCCGACGAAATCGGTTTCTACGCCTTTTGCCAATGGTTGATCGCCCGTTGCCTGGAACGCGCCCAGAGCGCAGCCAAATCCAGCGGCATGGGCATCGGCCTGATCGCCGACCTGGCGGTAGGTGCCGATGGCGCTGGCAGCCAGGCCTGGAGCCGGCAGGACGAACTGCTCGCCTCGTTGACCGTAGGCGCACCGCCGGACATTCTCAATCGCTCCGGCCAAGGCTGGGGCATTTCGGCGTTTTCCCCGGAAGGCCTGGTGCGCAACGGCTTTCGCGCCTTCATTGAAATGCTGCGGGCCAACTTTGCCCACGCCGGTGGCTTGCGCATCGATCATGTCATGGGCTTGCAACGGCTCTGGGTGATTCCCAACGACGCCCCACCCAGCGACGGTGCCTACCTGTATTACCCGGTGGACGACCTGTTGCGCCTGCTGGCGCTGGAATCCCATCGGCACCAGGCCATCGTGCTGGGCGAAGACCTCGGTACCGTGCCGGATGGCTTGCGGGACAAACTCAGCGCCCGCTCGATCCTCGGCATGCGCGTGCTGCTGTTCGAACAGGACAACACCCATTTCAAACCCATCCTCGACTGGCCGGACAACGCCCTCGCCACCACCAGCACCCATGACTTGCCAACGCTCAACGGCTGGTGGCACGGTCACGACATCGACTGGAACGCCCGGCTGGACCTGATCGACTCCCACACCGAAATGGACTGGCGCAAGCACCGCGAGCGCGAACGCGAAGGCCTGCGCCATGCGCTGAATCAGGATCCGCAGAATTTTCGCGAAGAACACCGCGAGACCGACCAGGTACTGGATGCCAGCGTGCGTTTCCTCGGTCACACCCGCGCACCGCTGGTGTTGTTGCCGCTCGAAGATGCCCTGGGCATCGAGGAGCAGGCCAACCTGCCCGGCACCATCGACACCCATCCCAATTGGCGCCGTCGCCTGGCCCGGCAGAGCCAGGCGTTGCTGGATCACCCGGACGCCGCCCGGCGTCTGGAAATACTCGCCTGCGCCAGACTTCAGGCGAACGAGCGTGACCGATGAAACAGCCATTGATCCAACCTCTGCGGGCAACGTTGCGCCTGCAGTTCCATAAAGGCTTCACCCTGGACGATGCCATACCCCAGGTGCCGTACTTCGCTGCGCTGGGCATCAGCCACATTTATGCCTCTCCGCTGCTCAAGGCCCGGGCCGGCTCCATGCACGGCTACGACGTGGTCGATCCGACCCTGGTCAATCCCGAACTGGGTGGCGAAGCCGCGCTCAAGCGTCTGGTTGCAGCCTTGCGCGAGCACCGGATGGGCTTGATCCTCGACATCGTCTCCAATCACATGGCCGTCGGCGGCAATGACAATCCCTGGTGGCTGGATCTGCTGGAGTGGGGTCGACTCAGCCCGTACGGCGAGTTCTTCGACATCCAGTGGCATTCTCCCGACCCGCTGATGGAAGGCCAGTTGTTGCTGCCGTTCCTGGGCAGCGACTACGGCGTGGCCTTGCAGGAAGGCACCTTGCGACTGCGCTTCGATGCCACCCATGGCAGCTTCTACGTCGAACACTATGAACACCGCTTCCCGATTTGCCCGATGCACTACGGCGAGCTGCTCAAACCCACCGAAACCCTGCCCGTCGAACAGGCCGAATCGCTCAAGACCCTGGCTGAGCGCTTCACCACGCTGAATTACCAGACCGATGCCCACGCCCTCGCTCGTCCGCTGCAAACGGAGTTGCGGGACCTGGCGGCACACGCCGGCATCCTGGCCGCCATCGAGGCCAACCTGGCTGGCTACGACGCTACCCAGCCCCAGGGTTTCGAACGCCTGCATCAGCTACTGGAGCGCCAGAGCTACCGGCTCGCCAGCTGGCGCACCGCGGCGGACGACATCAATTGGCGGCGCTTTTTCGATGTCAATGAACTGGGCGGGCTGCGGGTCGAGCGTCCGGCGGTATTCGAAGCCACCCATGCCAAGATCTTCGAATTGATCGGCGAAGGGCTGGTGGATGGGCTGCGGATCGATCACATCGACGGTCTTGCCGACCCTCGTGGTTACTGCCGCAAATTGCGCCGACGCGTGAACTCGCTGTCGCCGAGCCGACACCTGCCGATTTTCGTCGAGAAGATCCTCGGCGATGGCGAGACGTTGCGGCGGGACTGGAACATCGACGGCAGTACCGGCTACGAGTTCATGAACCAGGTCTCGCTGTTGCAGCATGACCCGGCCGGTGCCGCCCCCCTTGCCGAATTCTGGAGCCGGCACAGTGAGCGGCCGGCGCACTTCATCGAAGAAGCCCGCCTGGCTCGCCAGCAGATACTCAATGGCTCCTTGGCCGGGGATTTCGAAAGCGTTGCCCAGGCCCTGCTGCAAGTGGCCCGGGACGATGTGATGACCCGCGACCTGACCCTGGGCGCGATTCGGCGGGCCTTGCAGGAATTGGTCGTGCATTTCCCGGTGTATCGCACCTACATCACGCCGTTGGGGCGCTCTGCTGAAGACCAGGTGTTTTTCAACCAGGCCCTGGAAGGCGCCCGGCAAACCCTCAGCGAAGCCGACTGGCCGGTGCTCGACTGCCTGGCGGGCTGGCTCGGTGGCATGCCTTGGCGACAACGCCCCCGCGGCAGCCAGCGCAAACGCCTGCGCCACGCCTGCGTACGCTTCCAGCAACTGACCTCGCCGGCCGCCGCCAAGGCCGTGGAGGACACCGCTCTCTATCGCTCGGCGGTGCTGCTGTCGCGCAATGACGTGGGCTATGACACCGAGCGTTTCAGCGCCCCGGCGCAGGCGTTCCACCAAGTGTGCGCCGAACGCCTCGAGCACTTTCCCGACAACCTGATGACCACCGCCACCCACGACCACAAGCGCGGCGAAGACACCCGCGCCAGGCTGGCCGTGCTCAGCGAGCGCGCCGACTGGTACGCCGCCTGCGTGGAACAATGGCGCATCCTCTCGCCTTCGCTGCACAGCGACCCGGCGGCGCCCTCGGCCGGTGATGAACTGATCCTGTACCAGGCGTTGCTAGGCAGTTGGCCGCTGGACCTCGACCTCCAGGACCACCAGGCGCTGGCCGCCTACAACGAGCGCCTGTGGCAATGGCAACGCAAGGCCCTGCGCGAAGCCAAGTTGCAAAGCAGCTGGGCGGCGGTCAACGACGCTTATGAGCAAGCCACCCAGATGTTCCTCGAACGCCTGCTGCTGGGCGATGAGGGGCTGCCCTTGCGCAACGCCATCGCCGAGGCGGTCCAGGCCGTCGCGCCGGCGGGCGCCCTCAACAGTCTGGCGCAAACTTTGCTGCGCATGACCGTACCCGGCGTACCGGACCTGTACCAAGGCAACGAGTTCTGGGACTTCAGTCTCGTGGACCCGGACAACCGTCGCCCGGTGGATTTCCAGGCACGCCGCGAAGCGATGCAGGCCGACAGCCCCCCAGCCGCGTTGGTACGCGATTGGCGTGACGGCCGGATCAAACAGGCATTGATCGCCCGGACACTGGCCGTGCGAGCCGAATATCCACAGCTATGGCGCCAGGGCCGCTACCAACCGCTGGACGTGCTCGGTGAGCAGGCCCATCGGGTATTGGCCTTCATGCGCGAGGACTCGCAACAACGGGCGATCATTGTGGTACCTGTCCATGCGGCGCACTTGCTGGAAAACAGTGCCGTGCCGCTGGTGGCTGCGTCGGATTGGGGCGATACCCGCGTATCGTTACCGTTCGCCGCCAAGGATGAAAAACTGAAGGGACTTTTTTCAAGCGCAACAGTCACACCCCAAAGGGAGCTGCTGATCAGCACCGCGCTGGGGGATTTCCCGGTCAATGTCTTTATCCAACCTTGAGTTGAATCAGGAGCACTGCGATGAGTACCGACGATAAACGCATTCGCGAATTCGCCTATCAGATCTGGGAGTCCGAAGGTAAGCCTGCCGGGCAGGAAAAACGCCACTGGGAGATGGCGCGCAAACTGGCTGAAGCCGAAGCCCTGGCACCCAGCAAGCCAGCCAAGGCCGCGAGTAAATCGACGACCAGCAAGACCGATGGCGCCAAGCCTGCTGCAACCAAGGCCACCACGGCCAAGACCGCCGCGAAAAGTACCACGCCCAAGGTCAAGCCGGCGGCCAAGCCTGCCGCAGCGATCGTGCCACCGGCGAGCAAGACTACCGACAAAAAGCCGCGTGCACCGCGCAAGCCGCCGGCGGTTTGATTCCTCCTATCGGTCTCCTCGTCAGGTGGGAGCAACGCTTGCTCGCGAAACAGGCGCCTCGATGTCCGGAGGAACGCATCGCTTTATCGCGGACAAGCCTTGCTCCCACAGAAAAGCAACTTTGTCCCACGTAACGGGATGAATCCCCTCGCCACAGGTGAAGGGTGATGCCATCCCTTTCAAGTGAACCGCATCGCTGTATCTGTCTGTTTTTTTGCAGGAGCAACTATGACCCGTCCAAACAAAACCACGCCGCCGCCCGTTATCGAGGCTTCGCGGATTCGTGAAGGGCTGCCTTTTCCACTGGGTGCAACCTGGGATGGCCTCGGGGTCAATTTCGCGCTGTTTTCAGCCAATGCCACCAAGGTCGAACTGTGCATTTTCGATGATGCCGGCGAAGTCGAACTCGAACGCATCGAGCTGCCGGAGTACACCGACGAGATTTACCACGGTTACCTGCCCGATGCCCACCCGGGATTGATCTATGGCTACCGGGTCTATGGCCCATATGACCCGGCGAACGGTCATCGTTTCAACCCGAACAAGCTGCTGATCGACCCCTACGCCAAGCAACTGGTCGGCCAATTGAAGTGGTCCGAAGCCCTGTTCGGCTACACCATCGGCCACCCCGACGGCGACCTCAGCTTCGATGAGCGCGACAGCGCCCCGTTCGTTCCCAAGTGCAAAGTCATCGACCCCGCGCACACCTGGGGCCACGACCATCGCGTCAGCGTGCCCTGGGACAAGACCATCCTGTATGAAACCCATGTGCGCGGCCTCACCATGCGTCACCCGTCGGTGCCCGAGAACCTGCGCGGTACGTTCGCCGGGCTGATGGTCGACGATGTGCTGGAGCATATCCGCAAGCTGGGTGTCTCTTCGGTGGAACTGCTGCCCATCCATGCCTTCGTCAATGACCAGCACTTGCTGCACAAAGGCATGACCAATTACTGGGGCTACAACAGCATTGCCTTCTTCGCGCCCGACCCGCGCTACCTGGCCAGCGGCAAGATCGCCGAGTTCAAGGAGATGGTCGCCCACCTGCACGAGGCCAACCTGGAAGTCATCCTCGACGTGGTCTACAACCACACCGCCGAGGGCAACGAACAGGGCCCCACCCTGTCCATGCGCGGCATCGATAACGCCTCCTACTACCGGCTGATGCCCGACGACAAACGCTACTACATCAACGACTCCGGAACCGGCAACACCTTGGACCTGAGCCATCCCTGCGTGCTGCAGATGGTCACCGACTCCCTGCGCTACTGGGCCACGGAAATGCACGTCGATGGCTTCCGCTTCGACCTGGCGACCATTCTCGGCCGTTACCATGACGGTTTCGACGAGCGCCACAGCTTCCTCGTCGCCTGCCGCCAGGATCCGGTGCTGCGCCAGGTAAAAATGATCGCCGAGCCTTGGGACTGTGGCCCCGGGGGCTACCAGGTGGGGCATTTCCCGCCAGGCTGGGTCGAGTGGAACGACAAGTTCCGCGACACGGTACGCGCCTTCTGGAAGGGTGATGACGGCCAACTCGCCGACTTTGCCAGCCGAATGACCGCCTCGGGCGAGATGTTCAACCAGCGTGGCCGGCGGCCGTATGCCTCGGTAAACTTCGTCACTGCCCACGACGGTTTCACCTTGCATGACCTGGTGTCGTACAACGACAAGCACAACGAAGCCAACGACGAGAACAATCAGGACGGCAGCAATAACAACCTGTCCTGGAACCATGGCGTCGAAGGCCCGACGGATGATCCGCAGATCAACGCGCTGCGCCATCGGCAGATGCGCAACTTCTTCGCCACCCTGCTGCTGGCCCAAGGCACGCCGATGATCGTCGCCGGCGACGAGTTTGCCCGTACCCAGCACGGCAACAACAATGCCTATTGCCAGGACAGCGAGATTGGCTGGGTCAACTGGGACCTGAGCGAGGATGGCGCGACGCTGCTCAAGTTCGTCAAGCGCCTGATCAAGTTGCGCCTGACCTACCCGATCCTGCGACGCGGACGCTTCCTGGTGGGTAATTACAACGAGGACATCGGCGTCAAGGACGTGACTTGGCTGGCCCCGGACGGCAGCGAAATGACCATCGAACAATGGCAGGACAGCCATGGTCGCTGCCTCGGCATGCTGATGGACGGCCGTGCCCAGGAAACCGGCATTCGGCGCAAGGGGGGCGATGCGACGCTGCTGCTGGTGGTCAACGCGCATCATGACATCGTCAACTTCCGCTTGCCGGAAGTCCCGGAGGGCAGTTTCTGGACCTGCATGGTCGACACCAACCAGCCGACCGTTCGTGGGCAGGAGCGCTTCGATTTCGATTCCGAATACTCTGTCACCGGGCGCTCGCTGCTGCTGTTCGAACTGCAACGCGAAGAAGAGGATTGAAATACCTGCTGTGAACAGCCATAAGGAACCGCAAGGACGCGGTTTTTTATTCCACACCGTCCAGTTTCAAGAAAAAAATGCAGCTCAGATGCACATGTCACGAGACGGATCGGCTGACATGGTCAATACTTCCCCCTGCGGTAGTCTCCAGGATTCGGAGCGCTGTGAATCGCAGTCATGCCCCATCGGTGCCATCGGACAGTAGGCACGGTGCATGGCTGAAAGATTGAACACATAACAAGGATGTCGCTTATGAAGCCCGCCTCTCGCCTGCCTGGCCGGCAGCACCCGCAAATCTGGAACAGTGCTGCGCAATTGGCCGATATTCCGATCATCAGTACCCAGACACTCATTCCCGCCGGCGCTCGCGCCGTCATCCTTGCCCCGCACCCGGGCGATGAGGTCGGCGCCTGTGGCGGATTGCTGCAATTGCTGAACAACCTGGACCAGCCCATGTTGCTGATCTCGGTCACCGATGGCGCCCTGGCCCACCCCGGCTCACCGCTGTGGAACGACGAACGCCTGCGTGTGCACCGCCCTCACCCCCAGGAAAGCGTCGACGCCCTGCATCGCCTGGGCATCGCCGCCCATGGCCTGCAATGGGTGCGCGGCGGTTTTCCGGAAAAAAACCTGGCCGAACACGAAACCGAACTGGCCACGTTTATTGCCCGTCACCTGCGCCCCGGTGACGTGGTGTTCAGCACCTGGCGCCAGGACGGCGACAGCGACCACGACACTGTCGGACGCGCTGGGGCCCTGGCCGCCGACAGGATCGGAGTGGCGTTCAACGAGCTGCCGGTGTGGGCCTGGCACTGGCCGGTCCGCGAGCAGAATAAAATCCCCTGGCACCGGGCCCGCAAACTGCGCCTCGACGTCTGGACCACCGCCCGCAAACGTCACGCCATGCACGCCTACGTCAGCCAACTCAGCGGCGAACCGGCGAGCGGCATCGCCCCGCTGTTGCCCAGGGTCATCCTTGACCGGATGGGCTTGCCCTATGAGATTGTCTTCATCTGAACGCCTGCCTGTAGGAACTGGACTTGTTCGCGATAGCGGCAGGCCAGGTTCGACGAACCCGGCAGGGACACGAAAAATCCGGAACTGCCGGCGCTTTGGATCAGTCGCATGAACAAGTACGTCTGATTCAGGAGTGAACGTGACTCAAGATCCCGATTGGCGAGCTGTCGAACCAATGCCATCGGACGCGCCTGCGGCGGTTCATCGGCTGCGGGTCCTGACGGTCAACACTCATAAGGGCTTCACCGCCCTCAACCGGCGCTTCATCCTGCCGGAATTGCGCGAAGCGGTGCGCAGTACCGGTGCCGATCTGGTGTTCCTGCAAGAAGTGCTCGGCGAACATGACCGCCACGCGTCACGCTACGACAACTGGCCCCAGACGTCCCAGTACGAATTCCTCGCCGACAGCATGTGGAGCGACTTCGCCTACGGCCGTAATGCGGTCTACCCCGATGGCCACCATGGCAACGCCTTGCTTTCCAAGTACCCGATCCGCCAGTTCCGCAATCTCGACGTGTCCATCACCGGCCCCGAGCGGCGCGGGTTGTTGCATTGCGTGCTGGATGTGCCAGGCCACGCCGCGGTCCACGGGATCTGCGTGCATTTGAGCCTGTTGGAAAGCCATCGCCAGTTACAGCTCAAGCTGCTCTGCCAATTGCTCGACTCGCTGCCTGCGGACGCCCCGGTGATCATTGCCGGTGACTTCAACGACTGGCAACTGCGCGGCAACCTCGCCCTCGCCCGTCGAGGTTACTTGCACGAAGCCTTCGAACACCACTTGGGCCGCCCCGCCAGGACCTATCCGGCCCGCTTCCCGCTGTTGCGCCTGGACCGCATCTACTTGCGCAACGCCAGCAGTCATTCCCCGCAAATACTGGGTAACAAACCCTGGACCCACCTGAGCGATCATCTGCCGCTTTCGGTGGAAGTGCATTTGTAGAGCAGGCCTTTCCTCAGGCTTTCTGCCCGTGGACCTGTAAGTTCTGACAGTAGCGACGCCCTTTATTCGTTGCTACGGTGCCATTCCATACAGCGAGCGTTGCCAGGCCCTGTGTGCCATCTGTTGTGCAACCGATGCTGAAACCGGTATCCATGGGGATGCCGATGCAGAGGGATAGCACATGATTCGGCACGATAAAGGATTCAATCGGCTGTTCAACGCCTTGTGGGTATCGGCTCCCTTCCTGTTACCCGCACCCGCCGCCATGGCAGCCTGCACGCTGGCGCCAACCGCCGGCAATGACACCTATGTCTGCGACAGCGGCACCAGCCCCGGGCTGACGGACCTTTCAGGCAACAACAGCCTGACCATGCCCGCCAACGGCAGCGGTGTCATTACCGGCGACGTCACGTTCGGCACCGGCGTCGACACCCTCGAGATCAACGCCAACGGCGTGATTGACGGTGATGTCGAGCAAGGCTCGGAAGCCGACTCTTTCGTCATGAACGGCGGCAGGATCCTCTCCCTGGCCCAAGGCGACGGCCTCGATCAATTCCTGATGACCGGTGGCACCATCGTCGATGCGTTCGAAGACGGCGACATCGCCAAGATGACGGGCGGTACCATCGGCCGGGTCGACATGAAGCTCGATGACAACGTTTTCGATATGTCCGGCGGCAATATCATCGGCAACCTGGTGACCGGTTTCGGCCAGGACACCATCATCCTCTCCGCGGGACGCATCGGCGGCAATGTCAGTGTCAGCGGCGGCAACGACAGCATTACCGTCAGCGGCGGCGAAATCCTCGGTGAGGTCCGGGCCAGTGCCGGCGATGACCAGTTTCAGTGGAGCGGCGGCCTCATTCACTCGGCCATCCTGATGGGTGACGGCAACGACACGGCGCTGTTGAGCAACCTCGATGAAGCCGGACTGAGCATCACCCCCAGCGTGAATGGCGGATTGGGCCAAGACATCCTGACCTTTGAAGGCAGCACCTCCAGCACCGGCGCCCGCTACCTCAATTGGGAAACGGTCAACCTCACCCAAGGCTCGCAACTGGAGCTTAACGACACGCTGACGTTGGGTGACAGTGCCACCGGCACCGGGACGTTCAACATCGAGAGCGGCAGCACGCTGACGGCGACCCAAGGCGTCATCGCCCCTTTTACTGCCGGTCAACTGGCGACGCTCAACAACGCCGGCACGATAGACCTTACCCAGGGCAATACTCGCACCAACGACACGCTTACCGTCCAAGGCAATTACGTCGGCAACAATGGCCAGTTGCATGTGCAAACGGCCGTCGGTGCCGATGGCTCCGCCAGCGACAAACTCGTGGTCAATGGCGGGACGCTCACCGGTAATACCGCCATCACGGTCACGAACCTGGGCGGCACGGGCGCACAGACGACCCAGGACGGCATCGAAGTGGTCCAGGCCCAGGGAGGCGCGGTCAGTAACATCGATGCCTTTTCCCTGGCGCAGTCCGTCTCGGCCGGCGCGTTCGATTACCGCCTGTTCAAAGGTGGCGTGAGCGGTAATCAAAACAACTGGTACCTGCGCTCCACCGTGGTCGCCGGACCGGTAGCGGCGCCCATCCCGACGGTGCCTCCCGCGCCGGGCGCGCCCCCCGTGCCGACGCTGCCGCCCTTGCCAACCGCAGTGCCCGGCGCGGCCCCCATCCCGTTGTATCGCCCGGAAGTGCCGACCTGGTCGGTACTGCCTCCGGCGGCGGCGCAATTGACGTTAATGGCCCTCGGTACGTTCCATGACCGTCAGGGTGACCAGCGCCTGCTCACGGAAACCGGCGCGTTCGGCGCGGGTTGGGGCCGGGTCTATGGCGTAGACCTGGATAAAACCTGGGCCGGTACGGTGACGCCGCAGTTCGATGGGTCGATCAAGGGGTTCCAGGTGGGCAACGACCTGTACAGCTCGCTTCTGTCCGGCGGCCAGACCCAGCGCATTGGCTTCTTCGTCGGGCACACGGAATTGAACGGCAATGTCAAAGGCTTCAACCTGGGTTTCGAAGGCCGGCGCGCCGGCAAGATAGAACTCGACGGCGACAGCTACGGGCTCTACTGGACGCTCACCGACCCCAACGGCGGCTACGTCGACGCCGTGGTGATGGGCACGCGATTGAACGGCGACAACCGTTCCGAGCGCGGCCTGAAAATCGACAATCGCGGGCACGCCTTGACCGCTTCGGCAGAGACCGGCTATCCCTTCAAGGTGACCACTGACTGGGACTTTGAACCCCAGGCCCAGATCATCTACCAAAAGGTCTCCCTGGATACGCAAAACGATGGGGTCTCCAAGGTCGAATTCGATTCCGACGGTGCCTGGACCGGCCGCCTCGGTGCGCGGCTCAAGGGCCGCTATCAGGTCAGCGGCATGCCTGTGGAACCGTACTTGCGCGCCAATCTCTGGCATACGTTTTCCGGCACCGACTCGGTGATATTCGACGACACCGAACGGGTCGAGACCCAGCAGCGCGCCTCCACCGGCGACCTCGGGATTGGCGTCAACGTGAGCCTGGCGCCCAGCGTCGCCCTGTACGCCGGCGCGAACTACAGCCAAAACCTCGACAGCAACCAGCAACACAGTGTCATGGGCAACGTCGGTTTTCGAATCAGTTGGTAGGCAGGGTCTACGACAGAGGCTTGACGCCCGAATATCCACCATAATAACCAATTGAAATCAGCGCTTTATTAGCGCTGATTTCAGCATGCCATTCATCGTTCATTTTCTTGACGCGCCGCCATCAGTCTTCTTGACTACACCATACTACCCCCGGAAATACAGTCAGGGGCAGGCCTCTGGAACCCGTCAAGACGGGCCGCCAGAGGCTTGCCCCAATCCATTCGGTCGCCCCTCATTCGGGGTAGGAGAGACGCCAGAAAAGCGAGAAACGCATGCGATTGCAAGGCAGGCCCCCATGAAAACTTCCCTCCGTCCACAAGAGTTCACCACCACTCTCCATACCGTCTCGACATCGTTGCTGCTGCTTTCATCCATGGAGGTCCAGGCCTGGCCTGCCGAGGAGACCGTGCAGCCCTGGTACGACCGAACATCATCCACCCACCTCGATACCGCACTTGTTGGAAGTGAACCTCCTTCCGGCAAAAGCCCCGCCCTGTTCACATTGCGCAACGGCGACGGTCATACCCAGCGCATGGGACTGATCAGTGGGCAACACCAGATCACTTCAACCGGCGGCGGCCTGCTGGTGATGCCCGCGCTGGCCGACCCGGACAAAGATGCCCTCAATCTGAAAGGTTCGAGCCTCGGCGCCTATTGGAGCCTGACCGGTCCCGCGGGCTGGCACGTCGACCTGAGTGCCAGCGGTGGCCGGGTCAATGGCTACAGCCGCACCGAACAAGGCCAGCGCCAGGCCACCGAAGGCCATGCGGTGACGCTGTCGGTCGAAGGTGGCTTCCCTATTGGCATCAGCACCCACTGGGTGGTCGAACCCCAGGCGCAACTGATCAATCAGCGCGTCACCCTCGATACGCCAAATGCCGAAAGCGGCTCCGGCGATGAATTGAGCAGTTGGAGCGGCCGCGTTGGTGCACGCCTCAAAGGTAACTACCAGGTCAACGGCCTCGGTGTGGAGCCTTACCTGCGAACCAACCTGTGGCACACCGTCCAGGACGCCAGCACGGTGTCCCTGGATAAGGTCGACAAGATCAGCAGCAGCCGAAAATCCTCCACCGTCGAAGTCGGCCTGGGCCTGGTGGCCCGGGTCACGCCGGCGGTCAGCCTGTATGTCAGCGCCGATTACAGCAGTGACGTCGACGACAACGATCTCAACGG
>NZ_JACNDD010000098.1:0-25378 GCF_017351395.1 Pseudomonas sp. FW305-28 | reverse complement strand
GCAGGATCAGAGCGTCTTGTTCGAAGCCGGATTGATCATCCGCGCCAACCCAAGGTTCTTCAGCGCCAGTTGCAGGGAGCTGTGGATCACCTGCGGATTGTCGATGGTCATCACTTCCGCCAGCAATTCCTGGGCCTTGCTGAGGTTGATCTGGCGCAGCATCCACTTCACTTTCGGCAGGTTGGTGGCGTTCATCGACAGGCTGTCGAACCCCATCGCCATCAGCAGCACCGCGGCCGCCGGGTCGCCGGCCATCTCACCGCAGATGCTCACCGGCTTGCCTTCGGCATGGGCGTCACGCACCACGTTCTGCAGGGCTTGCAGCACCGCCGGGTGCAGGTAGTCGTACAGGTCGGCAACCCGTGGGTTGTTACGGTCCACGGCCAGCAGGTACTGGGTCAGGTCGTTGGAGCCCACCGACAGGAAGTCCACCTGCCGTGCCAGTTCCTTGGTCTGGTACACCGCCGCGGGGATCTCGATCATCACCCCCACCGGCGGCATCGGCACGTCGGTGCCTTCGTCGCGCACTTCGCCCCAGGCCCGGTGGATGAGGTGCAGGGCTTCTTCCAGTTCATGGGTGCCGGAGATCATCGGCAACAGGATGCGCAGGTTGTTCAGGCCCTCGCTGGCCTTGAGCATGGCGCGGGCCTGGACCAGGAAGATTTCCGGGTGGTCGAGCGTCACGCGGATGCCGCGCCAGCCGAGGAACGGGTTGTCTTCCTTGATCGGGAAGTAGGACAGGGACTTGTCGCCGCCGATGTCCAGGCTGCGCATGGTCACCGGTTGCGGGTGGAACGCGGCCAGTTGTTCGCGGTAGATCGCCAACTGTTCCTTTTCGCTGGGGAAGCGCTGGTTGATCATGAACGGCACTTCGGTGCGGTACAGGCCCACACCCTCGGCCCCACGCTTCTGCGCCCGGGCCACGTCGGCCAGCAGGCCGGTGTTGACCCACAAGGGCATGCGGTGGCCGTCGAGGGTCACGCACGGCAGGTCCCGCAGCGCATCCAGTCCCAGGGACAGTTGCTTTTCTTCCTCCACCACGTCGGCAAACTGCTTGCGCAGGACGTCGCTGGGGTTGGTGTAGACCTCGCCGTGGTAGCCATCGACGATCATCTGGATGCCGTCGACCTTGGAATACGGCAGGTCCACCAGGCCCATCACCGTCGGAATGCCCATGGCCCGGGCCAGGATCGCCACGTGGGAGTTGCCCGAGCCCAATACCGAAACCAGCCCCGCCAGCTTGCCTTCGGGCACTTCGCCGAGCATGGCCGGGGTCAGCTCTTCACTGACCAGGATGGTGTTGTCGGGGTAGACCAGGGTCTGCTGGCGCTCCTGCTGCAAGTAGGCCAGCAACCGGCGGCCAAGGTCCTTGACGTCCGAGGCGCGCTCGCGCAGGTAGGCGTCGTCCATCAGTTCGAAGCGGTTGACGTGGTCGGTCACCACCTGGCGCAGCGCGCCCTGGGCCCACTGGCCGGTCTTGATGACGGTGGTCACTTCGCTGCCCAGGGAGGCATCGTCGAGCATCATCAGGTAAACGTCGAACAGCGCGCGCTCTTCAGGGCGCAACTGCGTCGCCAGCTTGGCCGACAGGGCCCGCATGTCGGCCCGCACGCCTTCGATGGCGGTCTTGAACAGGCCCAGCTCGGCGTTGATGTCGGTGATGGTCTTGTCCGGCACCACGTCGAGGTCGGCAGGCGGCAACATGACCACGGCCGTGCCCACCGCCGCGCCCGGCGAACCCGGCACGCCGACGAACTTGGCTTCCTGGATGCCCTTGCCCTGGCGACCCAGGCCGCTGATCGAGCCGGTGGCCTCGGCGTGGGCGATAACGCCGGCCAATTGCGCGCTCATGGTCACGAGGAAGGCTTCTTCACCTTCGTCGAACTGGCGGCGCTCTTTTTGCTGGATGACCAACACGCCGACGACGCGGCGGTGGTGGATGATCGGTGCGCCGAGGAACGAGGCATAACGCTCTTCGCCCGTTTCGGCAAAGTAGCGGTAGCGCGGGTGATCCGCGGCGTTTTCGAGGTTCAGGGGTTCTTCGCGCGTGCCGACCAGGCCGACCAGGCCTTCATTGGGGGCCATGCTGACCTTGCCAATGGAGCGCTTGTTCAAGCCCTCGGTGGCCATCAGCACGAAACGGTTGGTCTCGGGGTCCAGCAGGTAGACCGAGCAGACCTGGCTGCCCATGGCCTCTTTGACGCGCAATACAATAATCCCCAACGCCGCCTTGAGATCCTTGGCGGAGTTAACTTCCTGGACGATCTTGCGCAGCGTATTGAGCATGGCTCGGGGTCGAACTCCGTCGTCAGTCGCGCGTCAGCAGGCGCGGGGCAAGCTCTTTGAGAGCGCGTCGATACACTTCGCGCTTGAATGTCACCACCTGGCCCAACGGATACCAATAGCTGACCCAGCGCCAGCCATCGAACTCCGGTTTACCGGTCAAATCCATCCGCACCCGCTGCTCGTTGGAGATCAGGCGCAGGAGAAACCATTTCTGCTTCTGGCCGATGCACAGCGGTTGGCTGTGTGTGCGGACCAGGCGTTGCGGCAAACGATAGCGCAACCAGCCTCGGGTGCAGGCGAGTATTTCGACATCTTCTCGCTCAAGCCCCACTTCTTCGTTCAACTCGCGGTACAAGGCCTCTTCCGGCGTCTCCTGGGGGTTGATCCCACCCTGGGGAAACTGCCAGGCGTCTTGATTGATACGGCGAGCCCATAGCACCTGCCCAGCATCATTCGTAAGAATGATCCCCACATTGGGACGGAAACCATCGGGATCGATCACGGCAACAACCTCGCAAACGCATGTCGCCGCATTGTTCCACAAAGGTTGTGAAAGCAGCAACGAGCGCCCCTAGCTTATGTGCACTCTTGTGAAAAGTCCGTATTCTGGACGCCTTTCTTCAGATTTTTCAGCGAGTAACTGCAATGCGGCTGGCTTTATTCGACTTGGATAACACATTGCTGGGCGGCGACAGCGACCACGCGTGGGGCGATTACCTGTGTGAGCGCGGTTTTCTGGACGCTGTCACGTACAAGGCACGCAACGACGCGTTCTACCAGGATTACCTGGCCGGCAAGCTCGACAACGCCGAGTACCTGAACTTTTGCCTGGAAATCCTCGGCCGTACCGAAATGCACGTGCTGGCCCAGTGGCACCAGGACTACATGCGCGACTGCATCGAGCCGATCGTATTGCCCCAGGCCATCGAACTGCTGGAAAAGCACCGTGACGCTGGCGACAAGCTGGTGATCATTACCGCCACCAACCGCTTCGTCACCGCGCCGATTGCCGAGCGCCTGGGCGTCGAAACCCTGATCGCCACCGAATGCGAGATGGTCGACGGGCGCTACAGCGGCCGCAGCACCGACATCCCGTGTTTTCGCGAGGGCAAGGTGACGCGCCTCAACCGTTGGCTGGAAGAAACTGGGCATTCCCTGGAGAACAGCTATTTCTATAGCGACTCGATGAATGACTTGCCGTTGCTGGAGGTGGTGACGCACCCGGTGGCGGTGGATCCGGATCCGAATCTTCGGGCCGAGGCCGAGAGGCGGGGTTGGCCGGTGATTTCGTTGCGCGGCTGAAAATGGCTATCGCGAGCAAGCTCGCTCCCACAGGGGATTTGCGTCGATCACGCAACCTCTTGTGGGAGCGAGCTTGCTCGCGATGAAAGCGACACGGTCCAAAGCCTTAAACCGGCTTGGCCCCCATCAACCCCGCAATGGCGATAAAGCAGACGACGCTGAACAGCGCCAGGGCCAAGGTAAATTTGCCGTTGCCCGCCGTCGGCAGCTTGCGCAGTCTGTTCAACCGTACCAATAGCCAGAACCCGGCCAGCGCCGCCACGGTGTAGAGCACGCTGGAAGCCAGCAGCCAGGTCTGGCCCAGTGGCCAGCCGACTTGATGAACCATCCACCAGCCGGTAAAGGGCAGGCTCGCCAGTGCCAGGATCATCACCAGCCAGACGAACAGTCGCGGCCGTTGCAGCGTGCGCGCGGCCGCCGTGGCGTCGCCGTTGCGTCGCGTGCGCCAGACCCAGACGGCCAGCCCCAGGGCACCTGCCAACAGCAACACCGTGGCGACGACGTGAGCGATTTTCAGCGCGGTTAACGTTTCCATCGTTCGATTTCCTTATGACGTGCTCAACAGCTTAGACCCCCGTGGCGAGGGAGTTGTGGGAGCAAGGCTTGCCCGCGACGAAGCTGACGCGGTTTGCCTTGGAAGCGAGACGTCTGTGTCGCGAGCAAGCTTTGCTCCCACAGAAGCTCCCTCGCCACAGGTCCAAACAGCCGCAATTATGGGTTCACCCCAGGAACAGCTGATACGCCGGGTTGTCACTTTCATCCCAGTACGGATAGCCGATTTCCTCCAGGGCCGCCGGTACCAGGTGGCGTTCATCGTGAGGCACTTGCAGCCCCGCGACCACGCGGCCGTCCGCGGCGCCATGGTTGCGGTAGTGGAACATCGAGATATTCCAGCGCCCACCCAGCTTGTTGAGAAAGTTGAACAGCGCGCCGGGGCGCTCCGGGAACTCGAAGCGCAGCACCACTTCATCGATGACATGGGCCGCATGCCCACCGACCATGTGGCGGATGTGCAACTTGGCCAGCTCATTGTCGGTCAGGTCCAGCACCGGGAAGCCTTGTTCGGTCAGGCTGGCGATCAGCGCGCTGCGCGGGTCGTTTTCCGGGTGGGTCTGCACGCCGACGAAAATGTGCGCTTCACTGCCGGTGTTGTAGCGATAGTTGAATTCGGTGATCTGGCGCTTGCCGACGGCTTCGCAGAACGCCTTGAAGCTGCCCGGCTGCTCGGGGATGGTCACGGCGATGATCGCTTCGCGACCTTCGCCCAGCTCGGCGCGCTCGGCGACGTGGCGCAAGCGGTCGAAGTTGACGTTGGCACCGGAGTCGATGGCCACCAGGGTCTGGCCGCTGATGCCCCGTGACTCGACGTATTTCTTGATCCCGGCCACGCCCAGGGCGCCGGCAGGTTCGGTGATCGAGCGGGTATCGTCGTAGATATCCTTGATGGCGGCGCAGATTTCGTCGGTACTGACGGTGATCACTTCATCCACATGATGCTTGCAGATATCAAAGGTGTGCTGGCCGATCTGCGCCACGGCAACGCCGTCGGCGAACAGCCCCACGGTCGGCAGCACCACGCGCTCGCCCGCGGCCATGGCCGCTTGCAGGCAATTGGAGTCGTCCGGTTCGACGCCGATGATCTTGATGTCCGGGCGCAGGTATTTCACGTAGGCCGCGATCCCGGCAATCAGCCCGCCACCGCCCACCGGGACGAAAATCGCATCCAGGCGTCCAGGGTGCTGGCGCAGGATCTCCATCGCCACCGTGCCCTGCCCGGCAATGGTGTGGGGGTCGTCATACGGGTGGATGTAGACGTAGCCCTTTTCGTCCACCAGTTTCAGCGAATAGGCCAGGGCTTCGGGGAACGAATCGCCGTGCAGTACCACTTTGCCACCACGGGAGCGCACGCCTTCGACCTTGATTTCCGGCGTGGTCTTGGGCATCACGATGGTGGCCTTGACCCCCAGCACCTTGGCCGCCAGGGCCAGGCCCTGGGCGTGGTTGCCCGCCGAAGCCGTGACCACGCCGCGGGCGCGCTCTTCGTCGCTGAGCTGGGTCAGCTTGTTGTAGGCCCCGCGAATCTTGAACGAGAACACCGGCTGCAAGTCTTCACGCTTGAGCAAAATGCTGTTGCCCAGCCGCTCGGAGAGCTGGCGAGCGGTCTGCAGCGGGGTTTCTACGGCAACGTCGTAAACGCGCGAGGTGAGGATCTTTTTGACGTACTGTTCAAGCATCGGAAAGCATCACTGAGCGGGTTGGGCAGGGCCAAGGAGTCTAACCCGGCTTTTGGCCGGGCGACCACACGAATTAAGGGGTTTGAAGGCAGCGAGCCCCCGCTGGCGAGGGTGCCTACTCCCGTTGGGCCGCGCAGCGGCCCCAGAAAAAGCGATGAGCGCTTCGCACTCAAGCGGGAGCAAGCTCCCTCGCCACGGTTTCTACGCCTATAATGCCGGCCTTTCGTTCCCTCTCGGCACCTTCGGAGCCCGCATGACCCAGGATCAACTCAAACAGGCCGTGGCCCAGGCCGCCGTCGACCTCATCCTCCCGAAACTGGATGACAAGAGCGTCGTCGGGGTCGGCACCGGCTCCACGGCCAATTGCTTCATCGATGCGCTGGCGCAACACAAGGGCGCGTTCGACGGCGCGGTCGCCAGCTCCGAAGCGACTGCCGCGCGCCTCAAGGGCCACGGGATCCCGGTGTACGAGCTCAATACCGTCAGTGACCTGGAGTTCTACATCGACGGCGCCGACGAAAGCGACGCGCACCTGAACCTGATCAAGGGCGGCGGCGCGGCCTTGACCCGCGAGAAGATCGTCGCGGCGGTGGCCAAGACCTTCATCTGCATCGCCGACGCCAGCAAGCTGGTGCCGGTGCTGGGCGCATTCCCATTGCCGGTGGAAGTCATTCCCATGGCCCGCAGCCACGTGGCCCGGCAACTGGTGAAGCTGGGCGGCGACCCGGTGTACCGCGAAGGCGTGCTGACCGATAACGGCAATATCATCCTGGACGTGCACAACCTGCAGATCACCAACCCGGTGGAGCTGGAAAGCCAGATCAACGCCATCGTGGGCGTGGTCACCAATGGTCTGTTCGCGGCGCGTCCGGCGGATGTGCTGTTGCTGGGAACCGCTGAAGGGGTGAAGACCCTGCGGGCTGAGTAAGTTGGCGAAACAGTTCTTTTGAGTGAAGCAGTCCCTGTGGGAGCGAGCTTGCTCGCGATAGCGGTCTATCCGACACATTGATGTTGGCTGACACACCGCCATCGCGAGCAAGCTCGCTCCCACATTAGGTTTTGTGGTGCATCAAGGCTGTGGCTTCTTGAACACATAGAACAGGTTCGGCTCGCTCACCAGGTACAGGTTGCCATCGTCGTCCATGGCCAGGCCTTCGGCCTGGGGCACGGTTTTTTGCAGGCCCTGGCCACCCTTGCTCAACGACAGCGTGCTCAACGGCCGGCCGTCGATATCCAATTCGATAATCAACCGCGATTCATCGGACAGCGCCAGCAAGTGACCGCTGCGTTCATCGTATTGCAGGCTTGAAAGGTCGCGCACGAACAGCCCCGCATCGCGCTTGGGGTTGTTGATCACATGGACCGCGTAGGATTTTTCCGGATTGTGGTGGGGAAACCCATGCACTTCATAAATCAGCATCGGGTCGCGTTCCTTGGCCACGAACAGGCGTTTGCCCACTGAGTCGTAGGCCAGCCCTTCGAACCCCTTGTTGCCGCTCATGTGCACGCCGAGGGTCATTTGCTCGGCGTCGGCGGCGTCAAGGAATTGGGTGTCGTCCTCCAAATGAATCTTGATCAGGCGCTGCTGGCGTTCGTCAGTGATGACGTAAGTGTCTTCGCTGATGAATTCCACCGCCTCCGGATCGCCAAAGCCGATCAGGGCGATGCGCCGCAAAATCTTGCCGTCCAGCGACAGCTCGATCATCTCGGCGTTTTTATTGGTCACGGTGAACAGGCTCTTGCGGATCGGATCGAACGTCAGCGCGGAAACGTCATCGTCCAGCCCGTCGATCACCTGCGCCTCCACCGTGACCCGGTATTGGTCCAGGGCGATGGTTTCTTCGCTGATGGGTTTCCAATAGGTGTGGAGGTTGAACCAGGCGCGTTCGAACAGGCGCAAATACTGGCCGGCGGCGATCAGGAAGATCAGCGCCAGCGTCAGCAATATCAGAATCACGGGTTTGGGACGGGCGAGTCGACGCATGTTGGGGTGGGCTCGGATGAGAACAGGTGAGTGGAAATACCACGGCTGCCTGAACTGAAACTTAATGGCGGTGTGCCACACCCTACAACGAAAGGGAACTTACCTTACAGAGTTAGTCCTGTCAGCGCTGTTTTTCGAGACGATAGAACAGATTCGGCTCGCTGACTATGTACAGGTTGCCGGCATCGTCGATGGTGACGCCTTCGGCGCGAGGGATCGTGTCTTTCAGGCCGTTGAAGCCACCCAGCAAGGTCATGAAGCTGACTTGCTCGCCTTTTTCGTCCAGTTCCAGCAGCAGGTGGGAGTCGGCCGAAAGCACCAGCGTATGGCCGGTACGCGGGTCGATCGCCAATGCCGAGAGGTTGCGCAGGTCCAGTTCATTGCTGACGTGGATCTGCTTGTCGCCCTTGAGCAGTTGGCTGCCATCGCTTTTCCAGGTGAACAGTGCCGGCGGACGTTCTTCGCCGAGCACCAGTTGCTGGTTGCGCGGGTCCCAGGCGATTGCTTCGAACCCTTTGTTCTGGTTCTGCGAGGCGCCCAGATCATAATGAGGAAAGTCAGTGCTGTTCAGTTCGCGGGTGTTGGCATCCACCTGGACGATCGACAACATGTGATTGCGCTCGTCGGTAATCGCCAGCAGGCCATTGGTCATGCAGGTCACGCCTTCAGGGTTGTTCCAGCCCACCAAAGGCATCTTGCGCAGCACGTCGCCCTGCAGGCTCAGTTCCACCAGGAGCGGGTTCTTGCCCATGACCGCGAACAGAGTCTTGGTCTGTGGGTTGTAGGCCACATCGGATGCTTCGTCCTTCTCCATGCCCGGTAGCGGCTTGGCGTCGATCACGGCGCGGTAGTCCGGCAACCAGATGCTTTCCTGGCGCTGGGCCGGGCTCTGGAAGTGTTCCGATAGCCAAAGCAGACCGCGGTCGTCCCAATGCATCGCAAACGCCAGGCCATAGGCTGCGGCCACCGCCAACAGCGACCAGGCATACCAGGGCAGGGCGAAGCGCGAGCGGCGGGCAGGTTTGGCAGCAGGCAGTGCTTGGGTTTTGGCCATCGGGGAATGCGTTCCAGAAAATTCGGCTAGGGGAGTGGCTGGCTCAGATGCCGCATTCCCCGGAATTATCCGGATGGCATGTGAAAAAAACGGTAAATGATCGCATATGCGCGATACATACCTGTGGGAGCGAGCTTGCTCGCGATGAGGCCATCACCTTCAACAGGGATGTTGGCTGACACACCGCTATCGCGAGCAAGCTCGCTCCCACAAGGAGGCAAAGGTTGGCCGTTAGCGAACGCTGCTTTCGAAGCGGCTCGTCCCTGGCAGTTCCAGGATCAGCTCATCGCCTGCATTCAGCGGCCCGACGCCTGCCGGGGTGCCGGTGAGGATCACGTCGCCGGCCTGCAGCGAGAAGCAACCGGCCATGTATTGGATCATCGGCACGATGGGGTTGAGCATCAGGCTGCTGTTGCCGTCCTGGCGCACTTCACCGTTGATGGTCAAGCGCACGGGAATGTCGGTCAGGTCGGCAAATGTGGCGTTCGAAACAAAGGGGGCAATCACCGCCGCGCCGTCAAAGGACTTGGCAATCTCCCAGGGCAGGCCCTTGGCCTTGAGCTCGGCCTGTTTGTCCCGCAGGGTCAGGTCCAGGGCCGGGGCGAAGCCGGAGATCGCGTCCAGTACTTCTTCAGCGCTGGGCTTGGTGGACAGCGGCTTGCCGATCAGTACGGCGATTTCCGCCTCGTAGTGCACCGAGCCACGGTCGGCAGGAATGCTGAAGCCGCCTTCCAGTGGCACCACACAACTGCCCGGCTTGATGAACAGCAAGGGTTCGGTGGGCACCGGGTTGTCCAGTTCCTTTGCATGTTCGGCGTAGTTACGGCCAATGCACACCACTTTCCCCACCGGGAAATGAATACGTGTACCGTCGACATACTGGTGCTGATAGCTCATTACCGACTCCTGCTTCTGGGGTTCATCAGGTGTTTTAGGTATCAAATCGGGAAAATCTTGCCCGGGTTCATGATGCCGTTCGGGTCGAAGACGGCCTTCACGGCTTTCATGTATTCGATTTCTACCGGCGAACGACTATAGGTCAGGTAGTCGCGCTTGGTCATGCCCACGCCGTGTTCGGCGGAAATCGAGCCGTTGTACTTCTCGACGGTTTCAAAGACCCATTTGTTCACGGTCGCGCACTTGGCGAAAAACTCATCCTTGCTGAGGTTTTCCGGCTTGAGGATATTCAAGTGCAGGTTGCCGTCGCCGATGTGGCCGAACCAGACGATTTCGAAATCCGGGTAGTGTTCGCCGACGATCGCGTCGATTTCCCGCAAGAAGGCCGGGACTTTCGAGACAGTCACCGAAATGTCGTTCTTGTACGGCGTCCAGTGGGAAATGGTTTCGGAGATGTACTCGCGCAGCTTCCACAGGTTCTGCAGTTGGGTTTCGCTCTGGCTCATCACACCGTCCAGCACCCAGCCCTGCTCCACGCAGTGCTCGAAGGTTTCCAGGGCGTGGTTGGCGACCTCTTCGGTGGTGGCTTCGAATTCCAGCAAGGCGTAGAACGGGCAGTCGGTTTCGAACGGTGCCGGAACGTCGCCACGACCGAGGACCTTGGCCAGGGCCTTGTCGGAGAAGAATTCGAAGGCGGTCAGGTCCAGCTTGCCTTGGAAAGCGTGCAGCACCGGCATGATCGAGTCGAAGTCCGGGGTGCCGAGCACCATGGCGGTGAGGTTTTTCGGCGCACGGTCCAGGCGCATGGTGGCCTCGACCACGAAGCCCAGGGTGCCCTCGGCGCCGATGAACAGCTGCCGCAAGTCGTAGCCGGTGGCGTTCTTGATCAGGTCCTTGTTCAGCTCCAGCAGGTCGCCCTTGCCGGTGACGACCTTCATGCCTGCCACCCAGTTGCGAGTCATGCCGTAGCGAATGACCTTGATACCGCCGGCATTGGTGCCGATATTGCCGCCAATCTGGCTGGAACCTGCCGAAGCGAAGTCCACCGGGTAGTACAGGCCATATTCCTCAGCCTGGTTCTGCAGCTGTTCGGTGACCACGCCCGGCTGGCACACGGCAGTACGGTCGGTCAGGTTCACGTCGAGAATCTGGTTCATGTAGTCGAATGACACCACGACTTCGCCGTTGGCGGCCACGGCCGCGGCGGACAGCCCGGTGCGCCCGCCCGATGGCACCAGCGCGATTTTGTGCGCATTGGCCCAGCGCACGATGGCCTGGACCTGTTCGGTGGTCTTGGGAAAGACAATGGCCGAAGGCGCCGGGGCGAAATGTTTGGTCCAATCCTTGCCGTAAGCGTTCAGGGAGTCGGCATCGGTCAGGACCTTGCCAGGCTCAACCAGGGTCTTCAGCTCATCTATCACGGCAGGATGGGTCATCGATAGAACTCTCGAACAATTCATGGTCATCCTGAGAACGCTTCACGTCGCAGGAATGAGTGTTTAGCGGGGTGCGTATGCTAGCATACCGACCCCGCAGCGTAGTGCCCAACGGCTGTTCTGCGGCGACGGCTGTCACGCCGGTCGGGCCAGCATGCGCTGTCCGATTCCCTGCCATTTTTCTCCGGGACACAGGTTTACGCAGATGAGCAAGACTTCTCTCGATAAGAGCAAGATCAAGTTCCTTCTTCTCGAAGGCGTCCACCAATCGGCTGTCGACGTCCTCAAGTCGGCGGGCTACACCAGCATCGAGTACATCACCAGTTCTCTGCCGGAAGCCCAGCTCAAGGAAAAGATCGCCGATGCTCACTTCATCGGCATTCGCTCCCGTACTCAACTGACCGAAGAGATCTTCGACCACGCCAAGAAACTGGTGGCGGTCGGCTGCTTCTGCATCGGCACCAACCAGGTTGACCTCAACGCGGCTCGCGAGCGCGGTATCGCGGTGTTCAACGCGCCGTACTCCAACACCCGTTCCGTCGCCGAGCTGGTGCTGGCCGAAGCGATCCTGCTGCTGCGCGGCATCCCTGAGAAGAACGCTTCCTGCCACCGTGGTGGCTGGATCAAGAGCGCGGCCAACTCCTTCGAAATCCGCGGCAAGAAGCTGGGTATCGTCGGCTACGGCTCGATCGGCACGCAGTTGTCGGTACTGGCTGAAGGCCTGGGCATGCAAGTGTTCTTCTACGACACCGTGACCAAGCTGCCCCTGGGCAACGCCACCCAGGTCAACGACTTGCACGAGCTGCTGGGCATGTCCGACATCGTGACCCTGCACGTACCGGAAACCGCCGCCACCCAGTGGATGATCGGCGAGAAGGAAATCCGTGCCATCAAGAAGGGCGGGATCCTGATCAACGCCGCGCGTGGCACCGTGGTCAAGCTCGACGCCCTGGCCGAAGCGATCAAGGACAAGCACCTGATCGGCGCCGCCATCGACGTGTTCCCGGTGGAGCCACGCTCCAACGACGACATCTTCGAAAGCCCGCTGCGTGGCCTGGACAACGTGATCCTGACCCCGCACATCGGCGGTTCCACCGCTGAAGCCCAAGCCAACATCGGCCTGGAAGTGGCGGAGAAGCTGGTCAAGTACAGCGACAACGGTACGTCGGTATCGTCGGTGAACTTCCCGGAAGTGGCCCTGCCGGCCCACCCTGGCAAGCATCGCCTGCTGCACATCCACGAGAACATCCCGGGTGTGATGAGCGAGATCAACAAGGTCTTCGCCGAAAACGGCATCAACATTTCCGGTCAGTTCCTGCAGACCAACGAGAAAGTCGGCTACGTCGTGATCGACGTCGACGCCGAATACTCGGACCTGGCGCAAGAGAAGCTGCAGCACATCAATGGCACGATTCGTTGCCGCGTGTTGTTCTAAGCGCAGTATCCAGCCGCTTGTCGAGTGCGGCGTGCAATAAAAAACGGGAGCCTCGCAAGGGCTCCCGTTTTTTTGTCGAGCACATAACCTGTGGGAGCGAGCTTGCTCGCGATAGCGTCGGTCCAGTTGGCCGATCCATTCACTGACACACCGCTATCGCGAGCAAGCTCGCTCCCACCGGGTTGTGTTGTGTCAGCCAGTCAGGCGTTATTTCACGTTGACAGTGATTTTCTCGGACACGATCGACGGCTCGAACGGCATGTGGCCACTGTCGCCCAGGATCAATTGCAAGGTGTGCTTGCCCGGGGCCAGTTTGATGGTGGCCTGGGTCTGTGCCTTGCCGAAGTGCATGTGGTTGGCGTCGTTTGGAATCGCTGCGCCTGCCGCAGGCAACGTGTCGACATCGATCAGCAAATGGTGATGGCCAGTGTTCTTGGTCACATCGCCGGCGGGGGCCAGGGCGATGTCCTTGACGCCGAACTTGACCGTGAATTCCTGGGCGACGGTGTCGCCGTCTGCCGGGGAAACGATGAACACTTCAGCACCTTTAGGCGCCGGTGTCGCGGCGCTTGCCAGCATCGAAGCGCCCAATAACAGACCGGCCAACGCGGCACGAGACATAAAGCTTTTCATTTTTTTCTCCAGTTTTTCCATGAAATCCGCCTGGCCATCACAACTTCATGACCAATCGTTGTCGAAGCCTGCAACAACCATAGCAAAGCGAGCCTGAAACGAGCGTCGCTTGTATAAATACAAAGGAGTGACCATGCGCTTTCTGCCTGGCCTGATTTGCCTGCTACCCCTTTTGAGCCCCCTGGCTCATGCCGAACTGATCGATGACATCAATGACCGTGGCGAACTGCGCATTGCCCTTGAGGCCAACACCGCGCCCTTCAACTTCAAGGAAGACGGCAAACTCACCGGCTTCGAAGTAGAACTGGGTGAAATGCTCGCGGCGGAACTCGATGTACGGCCCGATTTCGTGGTCACCGATGCCGGGGATCTGCTGCCCGGTGTGGAGAGTGGCAAGTACGACGTTGCCATCAACCACATAGCAATGACCCCGGAACTGGCCGAACGTTTCGACCTCAGTGCCGCTTACAGCCATCCGGATGCACAATTGCTGGCGAGCAAGGAGGAGCCGCAGCGTCCGTTGGTCATGGCGCAGTCGTTCCAACCGGAAGAAGAGAAGAGCGGCCCGCCGCCGAGCCTGGTGATTCCGTTCCAGAAGGGCAACCCGGCGTTCAAGGCCAGCCTGGATAACGCCCTGACGCGTATCAAGGATGACGGGAGGCTGGAGCAGTTGTCGCAGAAGTGGTTGAAAAAACAGGAGTGAAGCTTCCAGGCGATGAGGCCAAGCCATCAAGCTTCATTGACTGTTGGACCGCTATCGCGAGCAAGCTCGCTCCCACATGGGAGCTGCGGTGCTCACAGATCATGAGTTCGGAACTGATCGAGTGTGGGAGCGAGCTTGCTCGCGATGGCGCCCTCGAATCCTAAGCAGGTCTGCGCCAGACACTCGCCAACCAAGGCTGTTGCTCCCGCGGCAGCCCCGCCGGCCGGTAATAATGCTCCAGCTCTACAAAACCCGCTTGCGTGAGCAATGTGCGCCAGGCCGCGAGGTCGTGATAGGCGCCGAAGCGCTGGCCGTTCCAGCCTTCCTGGTTTTCGCCCCGAGGGTTGGAGCTGAACAACACGCCGCCGGGCTTGAGCGTGGTGTGCAGTTGCTTGAGTACCCGAGGCAGTTCCTGGACGGGGACATGAAACAGCACCGCGTTGGCGAAAATCCCGTCAAAGCGTTCGGCCGGCAGGTCGAGTTCCAGGAAGTCCTGCTGCCACACCTCACAACCGCTGTCCTGGCGTGCCATGCGGGCAAATTCCGCTGAACCGTCGAGGCCGACCGCGACATGGCCCATGGCTGTGAATGTGCGCAGGTCGCGCCCCGGACCGCAGCCGAAATCCAGGATGTGCAGCGGTGCCTGGCCCTGGATATGGCGCAGCAAGGCGTCGATGTTCTGGCTGACATCATGGTCGCGGGTGCCTTCGCGGAAGCTTTCTGCCACGGCGTTGTAATGGCTCAGGGTCGTGGCGGTGATGGTGTGCAGGTCGTCGGCGGTGTGTTTCATGGGTATTGGCTTGGGTGGGAAACGTTGGGCTGACTATACCGCACATCCACGGGTCACCCCCTGTGGGAGCAAAGCTTGCTCGCGATGAACGATGACACGGTATTGAAGTTGAAACCATGTCGCCTGTTCGCGAGCAAGCTGTGCTCCCACAGTCCCTACAAACTCAGCGCTTGTTCAAGCCCCGCGCCAGGCGGTCACCCCCCAATTGGATCACAGCGACCAACGCCACCAGCAACACGATCACCGTGAGCATGATCTGGCTGTCGAAACGCTGGTAGCCATAGCGGTAGGCGATGTCGCCCAGGCCACCAGCACCGATGGCCCCGGCCATGGCCGAGGAGTTGATCATGGTCACCAGCGTGATGGTGAAACCGCCGACGATGCCCGGCAGGGCTTCGGGCAGCAGTACATGCCAGACGATGTGCCAGCGGCGGCAACCCATGGCCTGGGCCGCTTCGATCAGGCCATGGTCGACTTCCCGCAGGCTGACTTCGGCGATACGGGCGAAGAATGGCGTGGCGGCGATGGTCAGCGGTACGACCGCGGCCCACACGCCATAGGTGGTGCCGACGATCAGCCGGGTGAACGGAATCAGCGCCACCATCAGAATCAGGAATGGTATCGAGCGGAACAGGTTCACGAACGCGCCCAGGGCCCGGTTCAAGGCCGGCGCTTCATAGATCCCGCCCTTGCCGCTGGTGACCAGGATCACCGCCAGCGGGATGCCCGCCAGCAGCGCGATCAACGATGACACGCCGACCATCAGGAACGTGTCGATGAAACCTTGCAGCAACCGATCAAACCACATAACCCAGCACCTCCACCCGTTGCGCCCAATTGCCCGCCCGTTGCCGCAGTTCCTCGGCGCCCCACGACGAACCGCTCACGGCCAGCAGCAATTGCCCCAGCCCGTGACCCTGAATTCGTTCGATGCCGCCGTGCAGCAAGCGCACTCGCCCACCGAGGGCGCTGAACAAGGCGGCAAGATCCGGTTCCTCGCGATCTATGCCGGTGAATTGCAGGCGCAGCACCGTAGCCGCGTCCGCCGATGCCGGCAGCACCTGCAGGCGACTTTGCAGTTCTTCCGGGATGGCGTGTTGCAACGGCGCCAGCAGCGTCCGGCTGACCTCGTGTTGCGGGTTGCCGAAGACTTCCCAGACCGGTCCCTGCTCGACGATCCGCCCCTGCTCAAGCACCACCACCCGGTCGCAGACTTCGCGAATCACCGCCATTTCATGGGTGATCAAGACGATGGTCAGGCCCAGCCGCTGGTTGATCTCGCGCAGCAGGCCGAGGATCGACTGGGTGGTCTCCGGGTCCAGGGCCGAGGTGGCCTCGTCGCACAACAGAATCTGCGGGTCATGCACCAGCGCCCGGGCAATCCCGACGCGTTGCTTCTGCCCGCCCGAAAGCTGCGCCGGGTAGGCCTTGTGCTTGCCGTGCAGCCCCACCAGCTCCAACAGCTCGCTGACTTTGCGCTGGCGCTGCTCCTTGGGCACACCGGCGACCTTGAGCGGCAGTTCGACGTTCTGCCACACGGTCTTGGCCGACATCAGGTTGAAGTGCTGGAAGATCATGCCGATGCGCCGACGCAGCGCCACCAGGCGGTCTTCATCGAACTCGCCGATGTCCACCCGGTCGATCAACACCCGGCCACTGGTGGGTTGTTCGAGCCGGTTGATGGTGCGGATCAGCGAAGACTTGCCAGCACCGCTGCGGCCGATGATGCCGAACACTTCGCCGCGCTGGATCGCCAGGTCGATGCCCTGCAGCGCGGCCACCGGGCCCTGGCTGCCGTTGTAGGTCTTGCCCAGGCCGATGAAGCGCACGTGGGCACGGTTCAACTCTGGATGCAGTTCAGTCTGGTCGGCGCTTTGCGGCGCGGGGGCTTCGTCGCGCAGTCGCGCGTTGACGGCGTTCATGTCAGCCTTCCCAACCGGCCTGGTAGAGCTTTCCGTGGGCCTTGTCCAGGGCGGCGCGCACGACTGGCGAGTGCTGGTAGATGTCGACGAACTTGATCAGCCGTGGATCGTTCTGGCTCTTGGGCTGGATCACGAACTGAATCACGTATTCCTTGTGATCGAGGCCGTCGAACAGCAAGGCCGAGCTGGCATCGAAGGTCTTGGCCAGGCGGATGTAGGCCGGGTAGCCCTGTACCAGGTCGGCGTCTTCATAGGCGCGCACCAGTTGCACCGCTTCGACTTGCAGGATCTTGAGTTTCTTCGGGTTGGCGACGATGTCGTCTTCGGTGGCCTTGTAGCCGACGCCCGGCTTGAGGCTGATCAGCCCGGCCTTGGCCAGCAGTTGCAGGCCGCGACCGCTGTTGATCGGGTCGTTGGCAATGGCGACGCTGGCGCCTTCGGGCAGTTCGTCGAAGCTTTTGTATTTTTTCGAATAGAGGCCGACGTTGTTGATGATCCCCGGCGCAAACGGCACCAGGTCGAACCCGGCGGCGGCCTTGGCGTTTTCCAGAAACGGGATGTGCTGGAAGTAATTCACGTCGATGTCACCGGAGGCCAGGCTGACGTTGGGCGCGATCCAGTCGCTGAACTCCACCAGTTCGACCTTCAGGCCTTGCTTGCCGGCTTCTTCGACCGCTGCCTCCAGGGGAATGGCGAACGCGGCGGTGGTGCCGATCTTCAACGGTGCGTCGGCGGCAAACAGCGCCGAGCTGAACAGGCCGAGGGCCAGGGCCAGTGCTTTGACTGGCAGGGTCAGGAGTTGCGTGGTCATGTCGGTTATTCCAGTCATTGATTAATTGAGCCGTGCGCTTTTTGGCGGTAGGTCGAACCGGTGTGTTGTTCGGGTAGATGGGCCTCTGCGCGGAACAGCTTTTCCCGCAAGGTGCCGTTGTCGTATCCGGTCTTGTACGAGCCGCGTCGCTGCAGTTCGGGGATCACCAGGTCGATGAAGTCCACGTAGCTTTGCGGCGTCACGATGCGAGTCAGGTTGAAGCCATCGAGGCCGGTTTCGGCAATCCACGACTCCAGCTCATCGGCCACCTGTTCGGGCGAACCCACCACCGTGATGTAGCGACCGCCCAAGGCGTGTTGCTGCAACAATTTGCGCCGGGTCCAGTCGTTGTTCTGCAGGGTCTTGGTGGCGGACTGGATGGCGTTGCTCTTGACGTACTGGATCGGCTCGTCCAGTTCGTACTGGGAAAAATCGATCCCCGTCGACGCGGAAAAATGCGCCACCCCGGCTTCGGCACTGGCGTAGCTGAGGTACTCGGCATGCTTGGCCCAGGCGGCCGCCTCGGTCTCGCCGACGATCACGTTCAGGCCCATGAACACCTTGATGTCCCCGGGGTTGCGTCCGGCCTCGATGGCACTGGCGCGGACCTTGTCCACCTGGGCCTTGGTCGCCGGTTTGTTCTGGCCGCTGATGAACACGCACTCGGCGTGCCGCCCGGCGAACAGCAAACCACGCTCGGAACTGCCGGCCTGGAACAGCACCGGGGTGCGTTGGGGCGACGGTTCGCATAGGTGATAGCCCTCGACCTGGTAGAACTCGCCTTGGTGGCGGACCTTGTGCACTTTCTCCGGTTGGGCATAGATCCGCTGCTCGCGGTCGTTGATCACAGCGTCGTTTTCCCAACTGCCCTCCCACAGTTTGTAGAGCACTTGCAGGTATTCATCGGCCTGGTCGTAGCGGCGGTCATGCTCGACTTGCGCCGTCAGGCCCATGGCTTTGGCGGCGCTGTCCAGGTAGCCGGTGACGATGTTCCAGCCGACCCGGCCGCGACTCAGGTGGTCGAGGGTGCTCATGCGTCGGGCAAACAGGTAGGGCGGTTCGTAGGTCAGGTTGGCGGTGAGGCCGAAGCCCAGGTTTTTCGTCACGGCGGCCATCGCGGAGACCAGCAGCAATGGGTCATTGACCGGCAGTTGAATCGACTCCTTGAGCGTGACATCCACCGACTGTTGGTACACGTCATAGACGCCAACGATGTCGGCGATGAACAACCCGTCGAACAACCCGCGCTCGAGCAATTGCGCCAGGGCGGTCCAGTATTCGAGGGTGTTGAACTGAGTAGAAGTGTCCTGGGGATGAGTCCACAGCCCATGGTTGATGTGCCCGATGCAGTTCATGTTGAACGCGTTGAGCAGGATCTTTTTCTTGCCGGCCGCCATCAGATGGTCCCCCGCAGCGGCGGTTTTTCGTCGTTGAGGTAGAAGTTGCCCACGGCGTGGTATTTCCAGCGCACCGGGTCATGCAGGGTGTGCACCCGGGCGTTGCGCCAGTGACGGTCGAGGCCATGTTCGGCCAGGGTCGCCTGGCTGCCGGCCAATTCGAACAGCGTGCTGCTGGCGGCCAGGGATATTTCGGTGCTGATGGCACGGGCTTCGGCCACGGCAATCGAGGCGGCGGCGACCGTGTCGGCCCCGGTGTCGGCCTGGGCCCGGTCGAGGAATTCACCGGCGCGTTCCAACAGGGCTTCGGTGGCATGCAGGCGGATGCTCAGTTGGCCGAAACTCTTGAGGGTGTGCGGGTCTTCGGTGGCGACGTCGCTGGTGGCATCGATCCAGGGACGGGTTTTGCTGCGGACAAAATGCAAGGCGTCTTCATAGGCGGCGCGGGCGATGCCGGTGTCGATGGCGGCGTGAAGAATCTGCGCCAGTGGCCCCACCGGTGTGGGACGTTCGAAAGCACTTTGGAAGGGCACGATGTCGTCGGCGGCGACATACACGTTTTCAAACACCACCGAGCCACTGCCCGTGGTGCGCTGGCCGAAACCGCTCCAGTCGTCGATCACCGTCAGGCCTTTGCTGTCGCGAGGGACGAACGCCAGTTGTTGCACGCCGTTTTCATCCACCACCGAGGTGGGGATACGCTGGGCGTAGATCGCCCCCGTGGCGTAGAACTTGCGGCCGTTGATGCGATAGCCCTCGCCGTCGCGGCGCAGTTGGGTGGTGCGGTCATGGGCAGTCTTGGTGCCAAGTTCGGCCAGGGCGTTACCAAAACGCTGCCCGGCGAGCACTTCGGCGTACAGGCGTTGTTTTTGCGCTTCAGTTCCGTTTACCCGCAGTACCTCCAGGGCGTAGAAATGATTTTGCGGAATCTGCCCCAGCGAGCCATCGGCCTGGGAAATCAGCGCAATAACTTTGGCCAGGGTAACGTTGGACACCCCGGCGCCGCCATAGGCCTTGGGTACACTGATGCCCCACAGGCCAGAGCGGGAGAAGGCCTCCAGTTCCGGGTACGGCAAGCGCCGCTCGCGGTCGCGCAGGGCACTGTCGCGCTTGAAGTCATCGGCCAGGTCACTGGCCACGATCAGGGCTTGTTCATCGCTGGTGATCACCGCGACGTGTTGAGAAAATGTCATGTACTGCTCCAGAGGTCGGGTCGTCAGATCCAGGAATGCCGGGCCGGCAAGGTGCCGTTCAGGTGGTAGGCGCCCACCGCGTGATACTTCCAGCGCACCGGATCGTGCAGGGTATGGACCCGTGCGTTGCGCCAGTGGCGGTCAAGATTGAATTCGGCGAGGGTGGCGCGGCTGCCGGCCAGCTCGAACAGTTTTTCGCTGGCTTGCAGGGCGATCTCGGTGGTGAGTGCCTTGGCTTCGGCCACGGCAATCGAGGCGCGGGCGGACGATTGTGCGGTGATGGGGGCGGCACTGACTTGGTCCAATACGTGTCCGGCCTTGCGCAGCAACGCTTCGGCGGCGTGCAACTCGATTTTCAGCTTGCCGATGTCGGCGATCACGTAGAGGTCATCACTGGCCCGCTCGACCTTGGCGTCGATCCAGGGCCGGGCCCGTTCGCGCACAAAGGCGATGGCATCGTCGATGGCGCCACGAGCAATGCCCGCATCGATGGCGGCCTGGATCAGTTGGGAAATCGCCCCTTGTACACCGGGCGTTTCGTTGATGCGCCAGTTTTCCAGTACCAGTTCGGCATCCACCCGCACATTGTTCAGCAGTACGGTGCCGCTGGCTGTGGTGCGTTGGCCGAAGCCCGACCAATCGTCAACGATCCGCAGGCCCGGGGTGCCGCGCCGCACGAACGCCAGCACTTGCCGGCCCTCGTCATTCAGTGCCTTGACCGCGACCCAGTGAGCGAACAGTGCGCCAGTGGAATAGAACTTCTGGCCATTGATGACGAAGCCGTCGCCGTCGGCGGTGATCCGCGCCTTGAGTTCAAGGGTGTTGCGAGTGCCACGTTCGGGCCCGGCATTGCCGATGCGCCAGCCTTCGAGCACGCTCTGCAACAGGATTTTTTTTTGCCGTTCGGTACCGGTACCGAGAATCAGCTGGAGCACGCCGAACTGGTTCTGGGGGATCTGGCCCAGGGCCGGGTCGGCGGCGGAAATGATTGCGAACACGTCGGCCAGGGTGACGAACGAAACCTGCGGGCCGCCGTAAGCCCGGGGAACGGCGATGCTGCCCAGTCCGCTGCGGGTGAATTGCTCGATTTCCGCCCAAGGCAACTTGCGTTGCTGGTCACGACGCGCGGCTTGCTGGCGGGCGACCTGTGCCAGTTCATGGGCGGCTTTGATCGCCTCGGCATCGTTGCGCAACACCTGCGCGGGCAACAGCAGGGGGGCGATGTCCTGGTCGCTCTGGACCTTTGCTTGCGCCAAATCCGACATTACAGCCACTCCGTGGCTGCGGGCAGTGCCTTGGCATACTGCACTGGGGCGATTGTGTTCCGTTCCATACCCACCTCACATCTCAAGAAACGCCGCGATGAAGACGGCGAGCAAAAATCTAGAATGTCCGGTGGTCCGGTTTATATACCCTAAGCGTGTGTAAATTATTTTTGAACTAACTTTTAGGAATATATATAGGTTAGATTCAATTGGAAGGAGTCCTCTGTGGCGAGGGAGCTTGCTCCCGCTGGGTTGCGCAGCAACCCTTCTGTTACCGGTGGGCGCTGCGCACCCAAGCGGGAGCAAGCGCCCTTGCCACCAAAGCGCTCTGTATCAAGGCGCTCGATGTCGCGGTTCAGCGGCCATGAGGGCCTCTTTCGAGGGCTTCTTCGGATAGGGATTGGCGCAACCGATCCTCAACGTCCGTGGCGGTGCCCAGTGGGAATTGTTGCCCACGCGGTCGAGGATGCAGTAGGTCACTTCCAGGCGCAGGTCTTCTCCCGCCTCCAGGATGATCTGCGGCGGGACCCAGATATTGATCGGCTGGCCGACCTCGCTGGCGGTGAGCGCAGGCAGGTCCATGCGCACATCGCCCCAGCGCAGGGTCACGGCATCGCCGACGGCCATGTTCAGGTAGGGTTCGATGGTCAGCGGTACGCCGCGTTTGATCTGGCTCGGGTTCACCCCTTGGCGCCGGATGGTGGTGGGAATGCGCACCGGCGCCAAGCCCTGGTTTTCATCGCCGCTCAGGGCCAACGGTTGGCCGCCGGGGCAATCGAGCTTCACCAGCACCTGTTGCTTGGCCGACAGCGCCGGCCCGCGTCCGACCTGCATCACCCGATAATGGATGCGCGAGGTGCCGTTGACGATGAAGCTCTCCGGGACCCGCATCGTGATGTTGCCCAGCACGTCGGCCTGGGACAGCACGCGCGAACCGACGTAGCAGTTGTCCCAGAACAGTTCGATCAGGTCACCGGTGTCCATGCCGGGGTAAGGCGCAATAGCCACCTCCAGGTGAGCGGCGTTGGTGATATTGATGCCAGTAGGGTGGGCATTGGCCAGTGTGGGGGCGGCCAGTTCAGGACTCTTCGACTTACATGTCATGGTGTTCTCCTTGATGCTTGAAAACTAAGTCCGTTTCGGGAAGATCAAAAGGCGATAGATCATCGCGATGTATATGTTATGGGTGTAGTCATAGGGGCTGTCTGCGCTTAGTCACTGCGCAAACTAAAATACGGTGCGTCGCCTGTCGGGAACTAGATAAGGGCTCTACAGTTTCAGTGTCAATAGAGCCGATTGCTTAATAACTCGTTGTGAAAGGCTTCAGAAACGTCCTACGTGTGCATGTTAAGAATGCGCGGCGCGGCAGGCCAATTTCCTAGGCGCGTCGGCTTTTTCGAAAAGGGCTAGAAGCCGCGCCTGACAACTAAGTTTGTGAGGTGGCTGGAGGGAAAATGTTGCGAGAGTTATATATAGGTTACTTCCTATATAAAAACGGAGGCTTTTAGTCGGGTGTAAATTGCAAGTTGTGTCGTTCGGATAAAAGAAAGGCGATGTCGTGTTAGTTGTGCGGCGGCCTCACTTCCATCCCTGGAAGTGATAACACTGGATTTACTGGTCGCCGTGTCCGGCAGAGAGGAACTTGCTGAGGAACTGTCGCGTGCGTTCTTCCTTGGGGGCCGCAAACAAGGCCTTGGCTTCGCCTTGTTCGACGATCACGCCTTTGTCGAAAAACACCACACGGTTGGCCACGTCCCGGGCGAAGCCCATTTCGTGGGTCACGATAACCATGGTGCGCTTTTCTTCGGCCAGGCCGCGAATGGTTGCCAGGACCTCGCCTACCAGCTCCGGATCGAGGGCCGAGGTCGGCTCGTCGAACAGGATCACCGCTGGTTCCATCGCCAACGCCCGGGCAATCGCCACGCGCTGTTGCTGGCCGCCGGAAAGGCGCCGTGGGTAGGCGTTTTCCTTGCCGGCCAGCCCGACCTTGGCCAACAGCTTGCGCCCCAGGGCTTCGGCGTCGGCGCGGGGAATTTTCTTCACCACCTGCGGGCCTTCGGTGACATTTTCCAAGGCGGTGCGGTGGGGAAACAGGTTGAAGTTCTGGAACACGAAGCCCACCTGCTGGCGCAAACGGCGCACCAGGCCTTGTTGCTGGTTCAGCGGACGACTGCCATCGATCTCGATGTCGCCGACCTTGATCCGGCCACTGGTAGGCTCTTCGAGGAAGTTCAGGCAGCGCAGGAACGTCGTCTTGCCCGAGCCGCTGGGGCCGATGATCGCAACCACTTCGCCTTCTTCGATCTTCAGGTCGATGCCGTTGAGCACCACCTGACCCTTGAACTGCTTTGTCAGTTTTTCCACGACAATCATGGGTCAGGACTCCTGGTCATGCCGATTGACCCGGGCTTCCAGGACGTTCTGCAGGTGCGAGAGCACGGTGGCAAGAACCCAATAGATCAGCGCGGCGGCAAGGTACATGGTGAAGATTTCGAAGGTTCGCGCGGTGATCAACTGCGCCTGGCGGAACAGCTCCGGCACCTGGATGGTCGCCGCCAGCGCGGTGTCCTTGACCAGGGAAATGAAACTGTTGCCCAACGGTGGCAGGGCCGTGCGTGCGGCTTGCGGCAGGATGGCCCGGCGCAGGGTCTGGGCGCGGGTCATGCCGATACTCGCCGCCGCTTCCCACTGGCCGCGCTCGATGGAGCTGATGGCGGCCCGCAGGATTTCACACGCATAGGCGGCCATGTTCAGCGAGAAGCCGATCAGCGCCGCAGGCAGCGGATCCAGCTCGATGCCCAGTTGCGGCAACCCGTAATAGATCACGAACAACTGCACCAGCAACGGCGTGCCGCGAAAGAACGACACGTAGATGCGGGCAATCCAGCTCACCAGTTTGAAGCGCGACAGGCGCATCAGCGCCAGGCCGAACCCCAGCAGCAAGCCGAAAAACATGCCGCCCAGGCTGAGGATGACCGTGTAATACGCGCCCTTGAGCAAAAAGGGCGCGGAGTCCAGTGCGAGTTGAAGAGCTGCTTCCATTATTGAGTAACGTCAGCGCTGAAGTATTTTTCCGAAAGTTTCTTCAGCGTACCGTCGGCGCGCAGTTTCTCGATGGCCTTGTTCACGGCTGCCAGCAGTTCGGGCTCGCCTTTGCGCAGGGCAATACCGGCTTCCTGGCGGGAGAAGGCTTCGCTGGTGACGGTGGTGTCCTTGGCTTTCTTGGCGTATTCCAGTGCGGCCAGACGGTCGATCAGGATGGTATCGATACGGCCGACGCGCAGGTCCTGGAACTTGGTTGGGTCGTCATCGTAGGTTTTGACTTGGGCGCCCGGTACTTCAGCTTTTACCCACTGTTCGTAGTTGGTGCCCAAGCCCACGCCGACTTTCTTACCGTCCAGGTCAGCGGCCTTCTTGATGTTCAGCTCGTCGGCTTTCTTGGTCAGTACCAGCGCTTGAATCCCGGAAACGGTGTACGGCTCGGAGAAGTCATACTTTTTCTTACGCTCCTCGGAGATGGTCACCTGGTTGACCACTGCGTCCAGACGCTTGGATTCCAACGCCGCGAGGATGCCGGCCCATGGGGTCGTCTGTAGCTTGACCTTCACACCCAATTCCTTGGCCAGGGCTTCGGAGAATTCCACTTCGAAGCCGGTCAGCTTGCCGCTGTCATCAACGAAGCTGAACGGTGGATAAGTGCCTTCCAGGCCGATCTTGATTTCACCGGCATCCTTGATTTTTTGCAGTTGCTCACCGGCAACCGCTTGCCCCAACAGCCCGGCGCTCAATGCCAGGCCCAGCGAACCGAGCAACAGGTTGCGACGTAATGCGGAAAAATTCATGACAAGCCCCTGTGTTTTCTTATGAAGAGATATTTTGGCTGAGATAAGGCGTAGCCGCGATCCGAAAAGATTGCCACATCCTGCCTTAAAGCAACCTGGGCGTCTCGCGGCAAATACGCCTGCGGCGAGACTATAAGTTGGCTTTTATAGATTGGAAAATAATATTAAATCAACCATATATGCCTGTTTGGAAT
>NZ_JACNDD010000097.1:0-25570 GCF_017351395.1 Pseudomonas sp. FW305-28 | reverse complement strand
TTCCAAGTTGATTTCAATCAAGGGGCCAAGCCAGGGACAGCCCCCACAATGACCGCCAAGATCCTGTCTTCAAGCCCTGGCGCTCATGACCCGTTCCTCTGCGATGTTGCACCCATCCCGCTCCTGGCTCCCCGGGCTGTTCGTTCTCCTGCTGATGTTCGCCGGAATCGTCCAGGCCAAGGACTACGGTGACATCCCGCAACAGCGTATCCACCACGTCCTGAACCAGACCGACTCGATCTCCGAGCCCGAAGGCTCATTCAAGGTTCGCAAACTGTCCGCCGCCGGCAAGGTCGTGGGCTATGTGTTCCAGAGCCTGGATGTGGTGGACATTCCCGCTTATTCCGGCAAGCCGATCAATGTCCAGGTCATTCTCGATCCCGCTGGCGTGATCCTCGACGCCTATGTGCTGGAACACCACGAACCGATTCTGCTGATCGGCATCGCCGAAGAAAAACTCCACGCGTTCAGTGCGCGCTACAGCGGCATCAAGGTCAACCAGCGGGTGGTGGTGGGCCATTCCAGCGACCCGAATGCGGTGACTGTCGATGCGATCGCCGGCGCGACCGTGACGGCGATGGTGGTCAACGAAGTGATCATGCGCGCCGCCCACGATGTCGCGGTGTCCCTGGGCCTGGTCAAGAGTGACGCAGGCTTGGCTGTGGCGCCGGCGCGCGTGCGCGCGGATATCTACGAGCCCGCCGACTGGAAGACCCTGACCGGCAACGGCGCTATTCGTCGCCTGCACCTCACCCGCGGCCAGGTCGATGCGTCCTTCAAGGGCACTGAAGCCGAGCAGGTCGAAACCGCCAGCGGCGACCAAGTCAACGACACCTTCATCGACCTCTACACCACCCACCTCAACCCTCCCACCATTGGCCGCAACCTGCTGGGCGAGGCGCAATACCGCACGCTGATGGCCGAGCTCAAGCCGGGCGAACAGGCCATCGCAGTGATGGGCAGCGGGCGTTATTCCTTCAAGGGCTCGGGATACGTGCGTGGCGGTATTTTCGACCGGGTGCAGCTGCGCCAATCGGGCGACACCATCAGCTTTCGCGACCTGGATTTCCAGCGCCTCGATGATGTGGCCCTCGACGACATGCCGGACTTTGATGAAATGGCGATTTTCATCATCCGCGCCTCCCACCGTTTCGACCCCGGCTCGCCCTGGAACCTGGAGCTGCTGGTGCGCCGCCAGACCGGCCCGGTCAGCGGTACCTTCAGCAGCTTCGAGTTGGCCTATCAATTGCCCGAACCGTACCTGGAACGGCCATTGCCCACCGCCGAGCAACTGGCAGCCGCCGAGGAGGCCAGCCGGCCGATGTGGCTGACGCTCTGGTACCAGAAAGGTGTCGAAATCAGCGTGCTTGGCACAGCCTTGCTGGTGCTGACGGCCATCCTGTTTTTCCAGGACTCACTGGCCCGGCGGCCCAAGCTGCTGCACTGGGTTCGCCGCGGTTACCTGCTGTTCACCGTGGTGTTCCTGGGGGGCTATGGGCTGGCGCAGTTGTCGGTGGTCAATGTACTGACCTTCGTCCACGCACTGTTCGAAGGCTTTCGCTGGGAGCTGTTCCTCACCGATCCGCTGATCTTCATTCTCTGGGTGTTCACCGCCAGCAGCATCCTGTTGTGGGGACGTGGGGTGTTCTGCGGCTGGCTGTGTCCGTTCGGCGCGTTGCAGGAGTTGATCAACGAACTGGCGCGCAAGCTCAAGGTGCCCCAATACGAGCTGCCGTTCGCCGTTCACGAGCGACTGTGGGCGATCAAATACATCATTTTGCTGGTGCTATTTGGCGTCTCGCTGGAGTCGATGGCCACCGCCGAGCGACTGGCCGAAGTGGAGCCGTTCAAGACCGCCATCACCCTCAAGTTCGACCGCCAGTGGTGGTTCGTGGTCTACGCAGTGGGCCTGCTGCTGATCAACCTGTTTACCCGCAAAGTCTATTGCCGCTACGTCTGCCCGCTGGGCGCGGCCCTGGCGATGCCGACCCGGTTGCGGCTGTTCGACTGGCTCAAACGCCGCAAGGAGTGTGGCAACCCCTGCCAACTGTGCGCCAAGGAATGCGAGATCCAGGCGATTCATCCCGATGGCCGGATCAATGCCAACGAATGCCATTACTGCCTCGACTGCCAGATGACCTGGCACAACGAAAACAAATGCCCGCCGCTGATCAACAAGCGCAAGAAACGCGGCAGGGCGACCGTGACCGATGCGCAACTGATTCCCGTGGTGCAGGTGAACCCGGCGCCTTGAGGCACCCCAATGGCCTGTCCCTTGACCGTTTCATTCTTCATGGAGCACACAGCATGAGCGAAAAAAAAGACCAAACCCCTGACGCGGTAGAAGAACCCCGGGGTGTCAGCCGGCGCAGTTTTCTCGGCACCGGAGCGGTAACGGGGGCGGTGCTGGCCGGCGCGACGGCGCTGGGGGCCGGAACGTTCACCCGTGAGTCCTGGGCTGCGGCGGCCAAGGAAGCCAAGTCCAAGATCCACGTCGGCCCCGGTGAACTCGATGAGTATTACGGTTTCTGGAGTGGCGGCCATCAGGGCGAGGTGCGGGTGCTGGGCGTGCCATCGATGCGCGAGCTGATGCGCATCCCGGTGTTCAACGTCGATTCGGCCACCGGTTGGGGCCTGACCAACGAGAGCAAGCGCATCCTCGGTGACAGCGCCAAGTACCAGAATGGCGACTGCCACCACCCGCACATCTCCATGACCGACGGCAAATACGACGGCAAATACCTGTTCATCAACGACAAGGCCAACTCCCGGGTCGCGCGCATTCGCCTGGACATCATGAAGTGCGACAAGATCCTCACCGTGCCCAACGTGCAAGCCATCCACGGCTTGCGCCTGCAGAAGGTGCCCTACACCAAGTATGTGTTCGCCAACGCGGAGTTCGTGATCCCGCACCCCAATGACGGCCATACCTTCGACCTGCAAGACAAAAACAGCTTCACGATGTTCAACGCCATCGATGCCGAGAAGATGGAAATGGCCTTCCAGGTGATCGTCGACGGCAACCTGGATAACTCCGACGCCGACTACACCGGCAAGTACGCCGCCAGTACCTGCTACAACTCGGAGAAGGCCTATGACCTGGGCGGCATGATGCGCAACGAGCGCGACTGGGTGGTGGTGTTCAACATCCCGCGGATCGAGGCGGCGATCAAGGCAGGCAAGTTCATCCACCTGGACGGCTCCAAGGTGCCGGTGGTCGATGGCCGCAAGACCGATGGCAAGGACTCCGAGTTTACCCGCTACATTCCCGTGCCGAAGAACCCCCACGGGCTCAATACCTCGTCGGACGGCAAATACTTCATCGCCAATGGCAAGCTGTCGCCCACGGTCTCGATGATCGCCATCGACCGCCTGGACGATTTGTTCGCCGACCGTTTCAAGGACCCGCGCGAAGTGATCGTCGCCGAACCGGAACTGGGACTGGGGCCGTTGCACACCACCTTCGACGGGCGCGGCAACGCCTACACCACCTTGTTCATCGACAGCCAGGTGGTGAAGTGGAGCATGGACGAGGCCATTCGCGCCTACAAGGGCGAGAAGGTCAATTACATCAAGCAGAAACTCGACGTTCAGTACCAGCCCGGCCACAACCACGCGTCCCTCACCGAAACCAGCGAGGCGGACGGCAAGTGGCTGGTGGTGTTGTGCAAGTTCTCCAAGGATCGCTTCCTGCCCACCGGGCCATTGCACCCGGAGAACGATCAGTTGATCGACATTTCCGGTGAAGAAATGAAGCTGGTGCACGACGGCCCGGCCTTCGCCGAACCCCATGACTGCATTCTTGCGCGGCGCGACCAGATCAAGACCCAGAAAATCTGGAACCGCAACGATCCGTTCTTTGCCGGCACCGTGGAGTTGGCGAAGAAAGACGGCATCAACCTGGAAACCGACAACAAGGTCATCCGCGACGGCAACAAGGTCCGGGTGTACATGACCTCGATGGCGCCGGCCTATGGCCTGACGGAATTCACCGTCAAGCAGGGTAACGAGGTGACGGTGACGATCACCAACATCGACCAGATCGAGGACGTCAGCCATGGCTTTGTCATGACCAACCACGGTGTGAGCATGGAGATCAGCCCGCAACAGACCTCATCCATCACCTTCACCGCCGATAAGGCTGGCTTGCACTGGTACTACTGCAGTTGGTTCTGCCACGCCCTGCACATGGAAATGGTCGGGCGCATGTTGGTTGAAAAGGCCTGATTCGGCTCAACAAGGAGGCAGGTGCAATGACCGGGAAAAAGCCGCAACACGCCCGCCAACCGGTCATTGCGCTGCTGCTTTGCCTGTTACCGGGCGGCGCGTTCGGCGCGCCGCAGCCGATCACCGATTTGCCTCTGCAGGCCGAAGGCGACCAGCAATGGCGCCTGCCTGCGGGCCAGTACCGGGGCTCGTTCAGCATCGACCAACCCATGACCCTTACCTGTGCGCCGGATGCGATATTCCAGGGGCAGGGCGAGGGCAATGGGTTGATCATTCGCGCCCCGAACGTCCAGGTCCAGGGCTGTACCTTCCTGGACTGGGGCCACGACCTCACGGCCATGAATGCCGCCGTGTTCATCCAGCCTGGGGCAAAAGGCGCCGTGGTGCGCGGGAGCCGGATGCAGGGCCAAGGCTTCGGTATCTGGGTCGATGGCACGCGGGACGTCAGCCTGATCGACAACCGCATCCAGGGCGACCCCAGCCTGCGCTCCCAGGACCGGGGCAACGGCATCCATCTCTATGCCGTGCACGGTGCCCGGGTCATCGGCAATCAGGTGCGCGAAACCCGCGATGGCATTTACATCGATACCTCCAGCGGCAACCTGCTCCAGGGCAATGTCCTGGAAGATTTGCGCTACGGCGTGCATTACATGTTCGCCAACGATAACCGCCTGCTGGACAACGTCACCCGGCGTACCCGCACCGGTTATGCCTTGATGCAAAGCCGCCAGCTGACGGTCATCGGCAATCGCTCCGAACAGGACCAGAACTACGGGATCCTGATGAACTACATCACCTATTCCACCCTGCGTGACAACTTCGTCAGCGACGTGCGCGACGGGTCCACCGGCGACACCATGATCACCGGCGCCGAGGGCAAGGCCCTGTTCATTTACAACTCGTTGTTCAACCGCATCGAAGGCAATCATTTCGAGCGCAGCGCCGTGGGCATCCATCTGACGGCCGGCTCCGAGGACAACCGCATCGCCGGCAATGCCTTCGTCCACAACCAGCGCCAGGTCAAATACGTGGCCACGCGGTTGCAGGAGTGGTCGGCGGACGGGCGCGGCAATTACTGGAGCGACTACCTGGGTTGGGATCGCAACGGCGACGGCCTGGGCGATGTGGCCTATGAACCCAACGACAACGTGGATCGCCTGCTGTGGCTGTATCCCCAGGTGCGGCTGTTGATGAACAGTCCGGGAATCGAACTGCTGCGCTGGGTACAGCGGGCTTTCCCGGTGATGAAATCCCCCGGGGTGATGGACAGTCATCCGCTGATGGAAACCCCTGTCCAGCCCCCGCCACGCAACAGTGCCGAGGAGGACGCGTCTTGAACGTCGTCGAGATCGAAGGGGTCAGCCAGCGCTATGGTGATGTCGCCGTGCTGCGCGGGCTGGACTTGAACCTGGCCCAGGGCGAGGTGCTCGGGCTGTTCGGGCACAACGGCGCGGGCAAGACCACCACCATGAAGTTGATCCTCGGTTTGCTGCGGGCCAGCGAGGGCGAGGTTCGTGTCTTCGGTCGCGCGCCCAGCGACCCGAGCGTGCGGCAGATGCTCGGTTACCTGCCCGAGAACGTCATGTTTTACCCGCAATTGAGCGGGTTGGAAACCTTGCGCCATTTTGCCCGGCTCAAAGGTGCTGCCCCGGAGCAAGTGGCGCGTTTGCTGGAAGAGGTCGGGCTGGCGGGTGCCGCGACACGGCGCGTGAAAACGTATTCCAAGGGCATGCGCCAGCGTCTCGGTCTGGCCCAGGCGCTGCTCGGCCAACCGCGCCTGTTATTGCTGGACGAACCGACCGTGGGCCTGGACCCCATCGCCACCCAGGACCTCTATCAACTGCTCGACCGCCTGCGTTGGCAGGGCACCAGCATCATCCTCTGCTCCCACGTCTTGCCTGGCGTGGAAGCTCACATCAACCGCGCCGCGATTCTCACCCAGGGGCGTCTGTTGGCCTTGGGCAGCCTGGCCCGGCTGCGGGAGGACGCCGGGTTGCCGACGCTGATCCGTGCCTCGGGCCTGTCGCGGGCCGACTGGCTTCGCCAGCATTGGCGCAGTGAAGGGCACGCCACCCAAGGGTGGGGCGCCGAAGGGGTGCAAGTGTCCGCGCCGGACGGCAGCAAACTTAAACTGCTACGTCAGTTACTGGCCCAGGATGACCCGTCGGATGTCGAGATCAAGCCGCCGTCGCTGGAGGATTTGTACCGGCATTACATGCTCCGTGCCGCAGCCGAGGAGGCCAGCCTATGAACCCGGTCTGGAACATGGCCCGCAAGGAATTCAGCGATGGCCTGCGCAATCGCTGGTTGTTGGCGATCAGCCTGCTATTCGCGGTGCTGGCGATCGGTATCGCCTGGCTCGGCGCGGCGGCGTCCGGTCAACTGGGGTTTACCTCGGTGCCCGCCACGGTGGCGAGCCTGTCCAGCCTGGCGACGTTCCTGATGCCGCTGATTGCCTTGCTGCTGGCCTACGACGCGATTGTCGGTGAGGACGAGAACGGCACCTTGCTGCTGTTGCTGACCTACCCGTTGGGGCGCGGTCAATTGCTGCTGGGCAAGTTTGTCGGCCATGGCCTGATCCTGGCCCTGGCCACCTTCATCGGTTTTGGCTGCGCCATGCTGGCCATCGCCCTGTTGGTGGACGACGTCCAGTTGAGCCTGCTGCTCTGGGCCTTCGGTCGGTTCATGTTGTCCAGCACATTGCTGGGCTGGGTTTTCCTCGGGCTGGCCTATGTGCTGAGCAGCCTGTCGGCAGAGAAATCCACCGCCGCCGGATTGGCGCTGGGGGTGTGGTTTTTCTTCGTGCTGGTGTTCGACCTGGCGTTGCTGGCGCTGCTGGTGCTGAGCGAGGGGCGGTTCAGCCCGGAGCTGCTGCCATGGCTGCTGTTGTTCAACCCTACCGACGTCTATCGGCTGATCAACCTGTCCGGGTTCGATGCGACGTCCAGCGGCGCCGCGGTGCTGACCCTGGGCAGCGACCTGCCGGTGTCGGGGCCATGGCTCTGGTTGTGCCTGGGCCTGTGGATGGCGGTCCCGCTGTGGTTGGCCTACCGGTTGTTCAATCGCCGGTGCCCATGATTTCTAAACTTGAACAAGGGAGCATGCAACGATGAACAGGGTGTCCTTCAAGGCGGGCCGTCTCTTGGCCGGGTTACTGGTATGCCTGGCGCTGGCAGCTTGCGACAAGGCCGAGCCACCTGCGGCCAGCGAGGCGGTGCTGGCGTTCCATCCCAGTGACGAGTGCCATGTGTGCGGCATGGTCATCACTGACTTTCCCGGGCCCAAGGGCGCGGCAGTCGGGGCAGGGGGCGTGAAGAAGTTCTGCTCGCCGGCGGAGATGCTGGGCTGGTGGCTGCAACCGGAAAACCATCGGGCCGACGTCAAGCTGTATGTCCATGACATGGGCCGCAGCCATTGGGATACGCCGGATGACGCTCACCTGATCGACGCCCGCACCGCCTACTTCGTCATCGGCAGTGGGCTCAAAGGCGCCATGGGCGTGGTGCTGGCCTCGTTCTCCGATCCCCAGGCGGCACACAAACTCGCCAGCGATAGCGGCGGTCGGGTGCTGCGCCTGGAAGACATCGACCAGAAACTGCTGGGGCAGGCGAGCGCGATGTCGTCGATGAGTCACTGATATCGGACAATGTTGCTTGTATGCCGAACCGCCTTTGTGGCGAGGGAGCTTGCTCCCTCGCCACATTGCGCATCAACCTCATCCCATGGAAGCGTCCACCCACTACCCAAGTAGCATTCGTCGACTCGGCGCGGCTTCGTACACTCAGGGCTCCTATCACGCACCCGCCGGAGGCGACGATGCAGCAGGCCCAGAGCGAAGGTGTGGTGAGCGCCATGTCCCAGGCGAGCGATGTCCAGCAGGTGGCCCAGGCGCTGGCGCGGCAGTTGTTGCACCCGCACCTGGGGTTCGTGCTGTTTTTCTGTTCCGCCGAATACGACTTGCCGGCCCTGGGCCAGGCGCTGTCCCAGAGTTTCGGCGGGATTCGCCTGGTGGGCTGCACCAGCGCTGGGGAAATCACCCCCCAGGGCTACGGCCGCAACTGTGTGACGGCGGTGGGTTTCGATCACCGACACTTTTCCATTGCCGCCGAGCTGATCGGGGAAATGGAGCACTTCAGCCTGATCGACGCCCAGCAAATGGTCGAGCGCCTGGCCAGCGGTTGTCGCAGCAACGCCTTGGCGCCGATCAAGGGCCATAGTTTCGCCTTGACCCTGCTCGATGGCTTGTCCAGCCGCGAGGAAATGGTGCTGGCGGCCTTGAGCGCCGCCCTGGGGGACATCCCGCATTTCGGCGGTTCGGCCGGCGATGACAATTACCTGACCCACACCCACGTCTACTTCGAAGGCCAATTCCACAGTGGCGCGGCCGTGGTGGTGCTGATCAACACCTGGCTGGAATTCGAAGTCTTCACCACCCATCACATCCTGCCCCGCCAGGAGAAACTGGTAGTGACCGGTGCGGACAGCGCCTCGCGACGGGTCTATGAGCTCAACGCCGAACCCGCCGCCGAGGAGTATGCCCGGCACATCGGGGTACCGGTGAGCGCGCTCGACTACCGGGTGTTCGCCGCCCATCCCTTGGCCGTGCGCATCAATGACCAGTACTACGTGCGGGCGATCCAGCAGGTGCACCCGGACTTGAGCCTGAGTTTCTACTGTGCGGTGGAGAACGGCATTGTCCTCACCGCGATGACCCCCGGTCCCTTGCTGCACAACCTGCAAACGCTGTTCGACGGTTTGCAGGCGCGCCTTGGCGACTTGTTGCTGACCATCGGCTGCGATTGCTTCCTCCGGCGCCTGGAGTTGGAAGATCGGGGCGGCCTGGAGCAGATCGGCCAGTTCCTGCGGGAACAACGGGTGATGGGGTTCAACACCTATGGAGAACAGTTCAATGGCATGCACATCAACCAGACGTTCACCGGAGTTGCCATTGCCCGACATCGCGTCCCCGGCCATCGCTGACCTACAGGCTCAGCTCGCCAGCCTGCAGCACGAAAACCGCAAGTTGCGGCGCATCAACGAGGCGCTGATCGAGCGGGTGGAGTCCGGCGTCACCCGGGGCAACGACCCCTATGCGGCATTCCAACACTCGGTGGTGCTGGCCGAGCAGGTACGTGAGCGCACCGATGCCCTGAACCAGGCCATGGCCGAACTCAAGGCCGGTAATCACTTACTGGGCGAGGCGCGGCTGCGGGCGGAAACCGCCCATCGACACCTGATCGATGCCATCGAAAGCATCTCCGACGCGTTTGTGCTGTTCGACGAGCAGCAACGCATCGTCCTGTTCAACAGCCGCTTCAAGGCCTTCTGGGCCAACAGCCGGGTACGGATCATCGCCGGCATGCGTCTGTCCGAGGTCAAGCGCCTGATGACCGCCAACGGCCTGTTCAGCGAAGAACCCCGGGGCCAGGCCGACGAGCACGTGTTGTATCGTTTGCAGAACGGGCGTTGGCTGCAAGTCAGCGAGCGGCCGACCCAGGAAGGCGGGCGGGTGATCCTGTTTACCGACATCACCGACGTCAAGCTCAGCGAAACCGTGCGCCGCGAGCAGGCCATCGCGCAGAAATCCCATCTGTTGCAGCGGGCGGTGGACAACCTGTCCCAGGGCGTGGCGATGGTCAATGCCCAAGGCGTGCTGGAGCTGTGGAACCGGCGCTTCCTCGAACTCAGCGGCCTGGCGCCGGTGGCGGCCCACCGGCCGTTCAACGAAGTGATTGCCGACAGTGAGTTGCAACTGCTGACCCCGGCCAGTCGCGACAGCAACGGCCGGCTGATCCACGAATGCGAGCAGCGCCTGTCCGATGGCCGGGTGCTGGAGATTCGCACGCATCCGTTGCCCACTGGTGGCTACGTCAACACCTTCACCGACATCACCGAGCGCTACCAGCACGCCGAGGCGTTGAGCGAAAGCGAGCGCTGGATCCGCCTGATCACCGACCATGTGCCGGCGCTGATCGCTTACCTCAACGCCGACCTGGTCTACGAGTTCACCAATAAGGTCTACGAGCAATGGTATTGCTGGCCCCGTGGTGTGATGCTCGGCCAGAGCCTGCGCGAAGCCCATAGCGAGCAACATTACCAACGCCTGGAAGCCTACGTGGCCCGGGCGTTGGCGGGTGAGAGCGTGACGTTCGAATTCGCCGAGACCAACATCAACAACCAGGAGCGCTACATGCTGCGCTCCTACGTGCCGAACCGTTTGGCCAACGGCGAAGTGGTCGGGATTTTCGTGCTGATCCGCGACATCACTGAACGCCGTCGCACCGCCGAAGCCTTGCACCAGGCTTACCAGAACCTGGAACAGCGGGTCCAGGAACGCACCGCCGAACTGACCACGCTCAATGACCAGTTGCTGCGCGAAATCGACGAGCGCAGCCGGGTGGAATTGCGCCTGCGGGAGGCCAAGCGCGAGGCCGAGCAGGCCAACCTGTCCAAGACCAAATTCCTCGCGGCGGTCAGCCATGACCTGCTGCAACCGCTCAACGCTGCCCGGTTGTTCACCAGTGCCTTGCTTGAGCGCCGCGAGCCGGTCGCCAACGCGCAACTGGTGCGCAACGTCAGCAATTCGCTGGAGGACGTGGAGAACCTGTTGGGCACCCTGGTGGACATCTCCAAGCTGGACGCCGGGGTGATCAAGGCCGATGTCGCGCCGTTCGGCCTCAGTGAGTTGCTGGACAACCTGGCCGCCGAATACGCCCAGATCGCCCGCAGCGAAGGGTTGGAACTGCACTTTGTCGGCTGTTCGGTGCTGGTGCGCAGCGACATGCAACTGCTCGCGCGGATCCTGCGTAACCTGCTGAGCAATGCCATTCGCTACACCCCCAGCGGGCGAGTGGTGCTGGGCTGTCGCCGACATCGCCAGCGCGTGTCGATCCAGGTCTGGGACAGCGGCATCGGCATCGCCGAGAACCGCCTGGAGGAAATATTCCAGGAGTTCAAGCGCGGCGACGTGCAGCGCCCGAACCAGGACCGTGGGTTGGGCCTGGGCCTGGCGATTGTCGAGAAAATCGCCGGGATCCTCGGCCACCGGATCCAGGTGCGCTCCTGGCCGGGCAAGGGCTCGATGTTCGCCATCGACGTGCCGCTGAGCGCCACCGCGCCCAAGCCGTTGCCGTGCCTGGACATGAGCGAGCCAATGCTCGAACGACTGCGCGGGGCACGGGTCTGGGTGCTGGATAACGACGCGGCGATTTGCGCCGGCATGCGCACCTTGCTGGAAGGCTGGGGGTGTCGGGTGGTGACCGCGCTGTCGGAACAGGACCTGGCCCGCCAGGTGGACAACTACCACGCCGAGGCGGACCTGCTGATCGCCGACTATCACCTGGACCACGATCAGAACGGCGTCGATGCCGTGGCCCGGATCAACGCCCGCCGGGCTTCACCGATCCCGGCCATGATGATCACCGCCAACTACAGCAACGAACTCAAGCAGCAGATCCGCGAGCGCGGGCACACCCTGATGCACAAGCCGGTGCGGCCGATGAAGCTCAAGACTGCGATGAGTCATCTGCTGAATCCCCCCCGATCTTGAGCCAAACACTGTTGTGGCGAGGGACCTTGCTCCCGCTGGGCTGCGAAGCAGCCCCAAAAGCCCGGCACCTCAGTGTGTCAGGCTCATTGAGTCAGCCTGATCGGGGCTGCTGTGCAGCCCAGCGGGAGCAAGCTCCCTCGCCACAGGATTGTCGTGCCCTGATGATCAACGCCGCAAATAAGCCCCGAAATCAATATCCCCGGCACTGAGGATCGCCTGCACCCGGTTGTGCACATTGAGCTTGCGCAGGATCGCCGAGACGTGGGCCTTGACCGTGGTTTCGGCGATATCCAGGGTGTAGGCGATCTGCTTGTTCGACTCGCCCTTGGTCATGCGTTCGAGCACCAGCAGTTGCTTGCGGGTCAAGGCCTGGAGCAGTTCCGGCGGGAAGGCCGGGTTTTCGTTCAAGCGTCGGCCCACCGGGCTCTTTTGCGTGCGGATGATGTCCGGCGGCAGGTACACGTTGCCGTTGAGGATCTGCTCGATGGCATCGGTCATCTGCGAGCGTGGCGAGGATTTGGTGATGAAACCCACCGCGCCATAGGTGATGGCCTGCAACACCACTTGCTTGTCCTGCTCGGCGGAGACGATGACCACGGGAATGGTCGGGGCCTCGTTGCGCAGGTTGATCAGGCCATTGAGCCCGTGCATGCCGGGCATGTTCAGGTCCAGCAGGATCAGGTCCAGGTCGTCGTGCTCGGCGGTCAATGCCAGGGCACTGTCCAGGTCGGCGGTTTCCATGACCTCGCTGCCAGGAAAACCGTCGCTGATGACGTTGTGGATGGCTTCGCGAAACAGTGGGTGATCGTCGGCTATCAGGATTTTATACATGGCCATTCACCTCGTTATTGTCGTGTGGGGCAGGGCAGTTGCACGCATTTCTTTGCAAAATCAGGGAAAGGGTTCGGGGCGAGCCGCTTGCAGGGGCAGGTTGGCCGCCTCCCAGGCATCGAGGCCATCGCGATACCAGTACACTTGCTTATAGCCCATGGCAGCGGCGCGTTTTACCGCGTTCCAGCTCAACCAGCAATCGGCGCGGCAATAAAAGACCAGTGGTCGATCCGTCTGCCCGGCGGTGGCCTTGCGCAAGTGATAGGTGAAATAGTCTTGCCAGGCCGGCGTGAGGTCACCGTCGCCGGTATTGGCCAGCCACAGGCTGCCTGGAAGGTTGGCATGGGGTTCGTTGTCGATGAACTGCCCCTGGACCCAGGGCCGGCGGTACACGTCAATCAGCAGCGGGGGCGAGGCTTGGCCGAGCAGGCGTTGCAGGGCCTGGGTGTCGAGGGTCTGGGCGCCGTCGACGGTGACGGGCGTCGGGCTGCGGTATTGGGCGATGCGGTAGCCCTGCGCGGAAAACAGCGCGGTCTCGGCCTGGGCGACATTCAGCGCCAGGCCCAGCAAGAGGATCGCCAGCAAACGGGGCATAGGATTTATCCTTTTTGTTATGCGCCCATTACATGCCAGGGTCGAGGTCTTGTGAATGCGACCATAGACAGGAAAACCGGTACTAAAGTAGTAATTTTGGATGCCTGCAAGGATGAGGACGACAGTTAACCCTGTGGGAGCCGAGCTTGCTCGCGATGGCTGCGGCACAATCAGCATCGTTGCAAGCTGATCCACCGTCATCGCGAGCAAGCTCAGCTCCCACAAAAGCTTTCTTCCAAGAGGATCGTTATCGGCAGGATCAATTGGCCTTGCGCAACGCCGCATGCTGCGGATTGAACGTCCACACCGCCAGCAGCGCGAACACCAGGGTCAACCCCACGCACACCGCCATCGCCAGGAGGTTGAACTGCTCATACAGCGCAAAGCGCACCAATTCCACGCCATGGGTGAACGGGCTCACTGCGCAGAGCCAGTACAGCCAGGGGCTGGCTTCCTGCATTTTCCACAGTGGGTACAGCGCCGAGGACAGGAAGAACATCGGGAAGATCACAAAATTCATCACCCCGGCAAAGTTCTCCAGTTGCCGGATGGCGTTGGACAGCAACAAGCCCAGGGCGCTGAGCATCAGGGCCACCAGTAGCAAGGCTGGCAAGGCCAGCAGCAGGCCCATGGTCGGTGGCTGGATGCCGTACAGCCAGGCGATGGCGAGAAACGCATAGACCTGTAACAGCGAGATCAGCGAGGTCGCCAGCAACTTGCTCGCCAGCAGGAAAGCCCGGGGCAGGGGGCTGGTGAGCAGGACGCGCATGCTGCCCATTTCCCGGTCGTAGACCATCGACAGCGAGCCCTGCATGCCGTTGAACAACAGGATCATGCAGGCCAACCCCGGCACGATGTACACCTCGTAGGGAATGTAGGTGTCATAGGGCGCGATGATGGCGATGCCCAGTGCCGCGCGAAAGCCGGCGGCGAACACCAGCAGCCACAGCAGTGGCCGGACCAGGGCGCTGAGCAGCCGGGTGCGTTGCAGCACGAAGCGCAGCCATTCGCGCACCACGATGCCGCTGAAACAGTGCCAGTAGGCGTTCATGGCCGGACTCCCGAGGCGGTCAAATGGCTGAAGGCCGAGCCGAGGGTGCCACCGTGTTCCAGGCTCACCGCGTCGGCCTGGCCGCTGGCGACCAGCCGGCCCTGGTGCACGATCAACAGGTCGTCGCTGGGTTGCACTTCGTCCAGCAGGTGAGTGGTCCATAGCACGCTGATGCCCTGTTCGCTGCACAGTTGCCGAACGTGCAGGCCGAGGGCAAGGCGGCTGGCCGGATCGAGACCGACGCTGGGTTCGTCCAGCAATAACAGGCGCGGTTCATGGAGCAGGGCGCGGGCGATTTCCACCCGGCGTCGATGGCCGCCATTGAGGTCGCGCACCCGCTCGTGGCGGCGCTCGGTCAGGTGCTGGCGGGTCAGTTCGGCATCGATGCGGGCACTGCCTTGGCGCCGCGAAAAACCATGCAGCGCCAGGTGATAGCGCAGGTTCTGTTCGATGCTCAGGTCCAGGTCCAGGGTGCTTTGTTGGAACACCACGCCCAACTGGCGCAAGGCCGGTTGTGGCGACTTGTGCAAGGAGTGGCCGCCGACGCGGATATCACCCCGTTGCAGGTCGTACAGGCGCGTGAGCAGGGCGATCAGCGTCGACTTGCCGGCGCCGTTGGGCCCCAGCAGCGCGGCGAAACGGCCGGCGGACAGGCTGAAATTCATCTGCTTGAGGGCTTCGCGTGGGCCATAGGCAAAGCTCAGGTCGCTGACTTCCAGGGCGTTCATGGCGTGACCACCACGCCCCAAGGGTAGCGCCCGACTTTCACCGACTTCAGGACTTTGCGGCTCGCTACATCGATCACCGAGACATCGCCGCTGACGCCGTTAGTCGCCAGCAGTTGCTTCTGGTCCGGGGTGAACGCCAGTTGCCAGACGCGCCGGCCCACGAGCAGGTAATCCAGCACTTCGAAGGTCTTGGCGTCGATCACCGCCACATGGTTGGCCGGGCCCAGGGCGACGAACGCCAGCTTGCCGTCGGCGCTGAGCTTGATGCCCACCGGCTGCACCTTGTCCGGATGCACGCCCTTGATCTGGAACGTCAGGGTCTTGAGCACCTGGCGCGTGGCGACGTCGAGCACGGTCAACGTGCCGCCGATCTCCGCCGAGGCCCAGAGCTGCGTTCCGTCGCGATTGAACTCGACGAAACGTGGCCGTTGGTCCACCAGGGTGTTGTCGGCCAGGGTCTGGGTGCTGGTGTCGATCCAGTGCAGCATGTTCGTGGTTTCACTGGTGTTGACCGCCCACTTGCCGTCGGGGCTGACGGCCATGCCTTCGGGCTCGACCCCCACGCCGATCTGGGCCAGCACTTCGGAGGTCTGGGTGTCGATCACCGTGACCAGGGCATCGTCTTCGTTGGAGACATACAGCCAGCGGTCGTTGGGGTGCAGGGCGAACTGCTCCGGGTCCTTGCCGGAGGGTAGCTCCTTGATGATCTTGCGGGTGGCGACGTCCATCACCTGGACCCGGTCCGAGTCGCTGGCGCAGATGTAGAGCAAGCGATTGTCATGGGACAGCAGCAGCCCCCGGGGGCGCTGGCCCACGGGTAAGGTTTCGATGACTTCCAGGCTCTGCATGTCGATCAGGCTCAGGCTGTTGTCTTTTTCGTTGGAGACCCAGGCGATGCTGGCAGCGGCAGGACCGGCAGCCAGCAGAACAGCACCCAGGGCAAGGACTTGGCAGAGCAGGGCCGGTTTGAACAGCGGGCGGCGCATGGCGGTTTTCCTTATTGTTGTTATCGATCAGGGGTAACGGCAGCTCACTTCGGGCCGGTCATAGCCCAGGCTGTCCATCTCATTGGAGGGGTGCAGAAAACCGTCCTGGGGCGAGGTGCTGACCAGGGCACGGGGCTGGACCAGGGGAATCGGTTGGCGTAGTTGGCCATTCCACGGCCGGTAGCTGAGCTTGCGGCCCTTGAAGCCGTCCAGGGGCAATTGGTCGCTGAGGGCCAGTTGGCGGATGGCGAACGGGTCGGTCTGACGCAGTTTGCTCACCGCGCTGGCGATGCTGCGCACGGCGATCCAGGCGGCGAAGTCGCGGTCGTTCATCCAGCGTCCGGCCAGGGCTTCGAAGCGTTTTTGCAACTGCGCCGCGCCGTAGGTTTCCACGGTCTTGTGCCAGCCGGTGGGTGTCAGCCCTTGGGTGCCGGCCACCGGCCGTGGGTACCAGGTCTGGTAGGGCAGGTATTCGCCGAAGTCGCCGCGCTCGTCGGCCACCAGCACCACGTCGTATTCGGCGGTCTGGGTGAACAGTGGCATGTCGGCCTGGGCGCTGCGGCGCTGGTCATTGTCGAACTGCCAGGCCTTCTCGGCGACGATCTTCATGCCGAAGCGTTTCATGGCCCGGCGCAATGCGGCGGCATAGGCCTGGTCCTCGGGCGTCTGGCCGACGATCAGCAGGGCCCGCTGCCATTTGCGCACCACGCTGAACTGCACCAGGGCATCGGCGAGCATGGCGCGGTCGGGCAGGCTGTGCAGCACGTTGCCCAGGCAGTCGGTGGTGCGCAGGCTGTCGTCGGGGCTGCCGGCGTTGAACAGCAGGCTGTCGGGCAGGGCGGCGCTGAGATCGCGCAGGCTGGCGGCCGGTGCATTGACCACGAACAGCCGCAGTCCTTGGTCGTGTTGGGCGCGGGCAGCCTGGAGCAGGGCTTCGGGGTTGTCGACGTTGGCACTGTCCAGGCGATAGTCGTGCTTGAGGAAGCGCCCGGTGCTGTTGCTGTCGATGATCGCCAATTCAGCGCCGCGCTGCCCGGCATCGGCAGGCTCGGCAATGACATTGGATAACAGCGGGCCGGGGTCGGGGCGATAGCCCAGGTAGCCGATGCGCACTTGCAGCGGTGTGGCATCGCCCGCGTGAGCGGTCGCCGCTGCCAGCAGAAAAACCAGGGCGTAACTGACGAGCCGGCGCATGACGTCCTCCATTGCGGGTAGCGCCAGCATAGGAAGGCTATGGCCCTGGGGAAATATGCAGAAAGTACCACCGGGGCAGTACCAAGGTAGTAACTCGCCTTGGAAGCCGGGGTTTTAGGATGCAAGGCAATCGTCATTGCCCAGGAAGGGACAGACCATGCGGATTCTCAAGACCCTGCTGCTGACGTTGCTGCTGATCCTGAGCTTGATCGGGGTGGATCGTCCCAAAGCCTGGCACTCTCCAACCCCTCCTGTGGGAGCGAGCTTGCTCGCGATAGCGGTGGTTCAGTCGGCCTCGGTACTGGCTGTGCCGCCGTCATCGCGAGCAAGCTCGCTCCCGCAGGGTGGGGGTATCAATCCAGGGGTGGAACACTAGCCATGTCTGCCCTCTGGCGCATCAACCTCTGGGTGTCAGCCTTCTTCGCCCTGGTCACCCTGGCCTGTGCCGTCCTGCTGTTGCACCAGGCTATGGCCGATGTGAAGCGAGAATTGCAATCGGCCGAATCGGTGGTGCATTACCTGCGGGAAACCGCCGAGCGCGACCCGGCCAGTCTCCAGCCGCGGTTGACCGGCAGCCTGCGTCATGTGCGGGTCCGTTGGCTGGCCCCTGGGGAACGCTTCCCCGCGGATGAGGACGGGATGAAAGCCTGGCTCGGCCGGCAGCTACTGGACGACGGCCCCGCGGCCCAGGTGGTGGAGTTGCCTGACGATCGGCGGGCCTGGATTGCCGTCGATCCGCGGGACGAGATCGACGAGATTCTCGATTCGTTGGTGCAACTGTTGTACGTCTGCGCCTTGGCGCTGTCGCTCAGCCTGTTGGTGATCCGCTGGGCGGTACGCCGGGGCATGCGTTTGCTCGATGAACTGCTGCAGGCTCTGCGTCAGGTGTCTGCCGGGAACCTGCAGGTGCGCCTGGGCACTGAAGGTGTGCCGGAAGCGCAGCAACTGGCAGGGCATTTCAATCGCATGACCGCCGCCCTGGCCGCGGCCCAGGCCGATAACGCCCGGCTCACCCAGGCCTTGCTGGCCGTGCAGGAGCAGGAGCGCACCCGGCTGGCCCAGACCCTGCACGACGACCTGGGCCAATACGTGGCCGGCATTCGTGCCCGCGCCTGCCTGTTGCGCCTGGTGATGGATCAGCCGTCGGCGCTGGAGCAGACCGTCAGCCAGCTCGAAGACCATTGCGAGCATTTGCAACAGGGTTTCCGGGCGCTGGTGCATGACTTGTACCCGGTGGTGTTGCAGCACCTGCCATTGTGCGAGGCCATCGGACTGTTGGCCGGGCAATGGCAGGCCAGCCAGGGCATCGCCTGTCAGCTGCGGATCGACGAAGCCTTGCCACCCATGTCCGGATCGGACAAGACCCACCTGTATCGCCTGTTGCAGGAAGCACTCACCAACGTTGCCCGGCATGCCGGTGCCACGCAGGTAAGGATTCGCCTGCAACATCGCGCCGGGCGCCTGCGCTTGCTGGTGCGCGACAACGGCCGCGGTGCGACGCAACCACTGCGCGCCGGTGTGGGCTTGCACTCGATGTCCGAACGGGCCCGCAGCCTGGGCGGGGAGTTGCGCATCATCAGCCAGCCTGGCGCCGGTTGGGCGCTGGCCTTGAATATTGCCCTGGAGGCGTGATGAACATTTTGTTGGTGGATGACCATGCGGTGGTTCGGCAGGGCTACGCCAGCCTGCTACGGGCGCTGATGCCGGACCTGCAGGTCCGCGAAGCGGCCACTGGTGAAGAGGCGCTGAGCCAAGTACAGGAGCAGGTGCCGCACCTGGTGATCATGGACTTTGGCCTGCCCGGTATCAGTGGTCTGGAAACCACCCGCCGGCTGCGCCAGCGCCTGCCGCAATTGCGGGTGTTGTTCTTCAGCATGCACGACGAATTGCCACTGGTGCGCCAGGCATTGGACGCCGGCGCCGCGGGCTATCTGACCAAGAATTCGGCGCCCCAGGTGTTGGTGGAAGCGGTACGCCGAGTGCTGGCCGGCCATGCCTACATCGAACAGTCCCTGGCCACGCAACTGGCCTGCGCCAGCTCCCGGCAGGATGTCGACCCACGCCTGCAATGCATGACCCAGCGGGAGTTGGAGATCTTCGTCATGCTCGCCAAGGGCACTCCCGCCCGCACCATCGCCGAACAGTTGTGCATCAGTGCCAAGACTGTGTCCAACCACCTGACGTTGCTCAAGAGCAAGTTGCAGGTCAGCTCCCATGCCGAGTTGGTGCACTTGGGGATTGATATGGGGGTGGTGCGGGTGGCGGGGTGAGTCCCAGGTTCATTGTGGCGAGGGAGCTTGCTCCCGCTGGGGCGTGCGGTAGGAGCTGTCGAGCGGAGCGAGGCTGCGATCTTTCCCTAGCCACTTGAGTCCCAAGCGAAAGATCAAAAGATCGCAGGCTTCGCCAGCGCCTACAGAGCCCAGCGGGAGCAAGCTCCCTCGCCACAGGGGTTTGTGGCAATCCTTACTCATCCCAGGACGTCGGGCAGCCGGTGCAGCCTTCCATATTCGCATCCTGGAAATTTCCATAGTGCTGGCGAGAACCGCTCAGGTTGGCCTGTTCCAGGTTGCTTTCGCCGAGCTTGGCTTCCTGCAGGTTGGCGTCGTGCAGGTCGGCGCCCTTGAGGTCGGCCTTGCTCAGCCAGGCCATCTCCAGGTCAGCGGCCTGCAGGTTGGCACCCTGCAGTCGCGCGCCGGACAAGCGGGCGAACTGAAGGTAGGCGGCGGTCAGGTCGGCACGTTGGAATTGCGCGCCCTGGGCGAACAGCCCCCAGCCCTGGATCGCTTTGAGCGTGGCGCCGCTGAAGTCCGCCAGGCGCAGGTTGCTTTGTTGCAGGCTGGCGCGGGTCAGGTTGGCGCCCTGCAACTGGGCTTTCTCGAGGTTGGCCAGATCCAGTCGCGCGTGCCGCAGGTCGGCGTCACGCAGGTCGGCACCGCTGAGGTTCATCTTGCGCAGGTCCTGGTTCGCCAGTTTTGCGCCACGCAGGTTGGCGCCGGGGCATTGGCTGGCTTCGGCGATGACGCAGCCGTTGAGGGTGAGCGGGGTGTCGAGGTCGTCGGCGTTGGCAAAGGCGCCAACGAACAGAAGCAGCAATGACAAGCATCTCATGACATGAACTCGGGCAATTGTGGGGGCGAGCTGGCTCGCGATAGCGCAATATCAGTCAACATGAATGCCGGCTGAACGACCGCCATCGCGAGCAAGCTCGCTCCCACAGGGGTTGTGGTGTGTGTCAGGACCCAGGTGGGATCGGGCTACTTCTGCGCCGTCGCCTTGTCCCAACTCGGAATCTTGAACACCCAGAACGACCCACCCTGGGCCACGGGCTTGGTCAGTTCGGCCATGTCACCGCCCCACAACGGTACGGCGCCGCCGTAGCCGACGGTCACGCCGATGTACTGCTCGCCGTCCTGTTCCCAGGTGATGGGCGGGGAGACAATGCCGCTGCCGGTCTGGAACTTCCACAGCTCCTTACCGGTTTTCGCATCAAAGGCCTTGAAGAATCCGTCGCCAGTGCCGGTGAACACCAGGTTGCCCTTGGTCGCCAGCACGCCGGCCCATAGCGGCAGCGCTTCCTTGTGCTCCCACACCACCTTGCCGGTGGTGGGGTTCATCGCCCGCAGGCTGCCGACGTGATCGTCATACATGCGCTTGATACGAAAGCCCATGCCCAGGTAGGCGGAGCCTTTCTTGTAGTTCACTTCTTCGGTCCAGTATTCCTCTTTCCACTGGTTGCCGGGGACGTAGAACAGGCCGGTGTCCTGGCTGTAGGCCATGGGGTTCCAGTTCTTGCCGCCGAGGAACGGAGGCGAGACTTCCACTGGCTTGCCCTTGGTTTCGCCGGGCAGTGGCTTGGCCGGACGCTGGCCGGGATTTTCCACCGGGCGGCCGGTCTTCAGGTCGATGTGGCTGGCCCAGGTGATGTTGTCGACGAAGGGGAAGGCGTTCTGCAGCTTGCCGTTGTTGCGGTCCACCACGTAGAAGAAGCCGTTGCGGTCGGCGTGGGCGGTGGCCTTGACCACCTTGCCGTCCTTGTCCTTGTAGTCGAACAGCACCAGCTCGTTGTTGCCGGAGAAGTCCCAGGCGTCGTTGGGCGTGTGTTGGTAGAACCACTTCACCTCGCCCGTGCTGGGGTCGACACCGACCTGGCCCGAGGTGTAGAGGCTGTCGTAGTCGTGGGGGTTGCCGTCCTTGGCCGTGCGCGCCCAGGTGTTCCACGGGCCGGGGTTGCCCGCGCCGACGATGATGGTGTTGGTCTCGGCGTCGAAACTGGCGCTCTGCCAAGGTGCGCCACCGCCATGACTCCAGGCTTCGACCTTGCCGGTTTCAGTGGTCTTGTCGTCGGGCCAGGAGGGCGCCTTGACGTCGCCGGTCGGGGTGCTGTCCTTGCCGTTGAGGCGGCCCATGTGGCCTTCGACGAACGGGCGCATCCAGACTTCTTCGCCGGTTTCCGGGTCGCGGGCGAACAACTGCCCGACCACGCCGAACTCGTCGCCGGAGCTGCCGTGGATCAGCAGCACCTTGCCGCTGGTCTTGTCCTTGATCAACACCGGGGCGCCGGTCATGGTGTAGCCGCCGGCGTGGTCGCCGAACTTCTTGTTCCACACCACCTTGCCGGTGTTCTTGTCCAGGGCCACCACCCGCGCATCCAGGGTGCCGAAGTAGATCTTGTCGCCATAGATCGCCGCGCCGCGGTTGACCACATCGCAGCATGGGCGAATGTTGTCCGGCAGCCGGTGGTTGTAGGTCCACAGGCGCTTGCCGGTCCTGGCGTCGAGGGCGAATACCCGCGAGTAGGAACCGGTGACGTAGACCACGCCGTCGCTGACGATGGCCTGGGATTCCTGGCCGCGCTGCTTCTCGTCACCGAACGAGTAGGACCAGGCCGGGGTGAGCTTGAACACGTTCTTGTCGTTGACCTGGGCCAGCGGGCTCCAGCGTTGGGCGTTGGTGCCCATGCCGTACTGCAGCACGTCCTGGGTGGTCAGGTGATCGTTGGCAATGTCTTCCCAACTGACCCCTGGCGCTGCGGCGTTGGCCAAGGGGCTCAGCGACAGACTGCCGGCCAGCAGCAAGGCAACAGTCAGGGCGGAGAGGGCGGGTAGCGTTTTTATTCTCATGGTGGCAGTTCCCAGTGAAGGTTTTGGCCTGACTAGGTTGGGTCGCGCCGGTGCCTGGCCGATACGGAAAAAATCCCGCCCTTGCCGGGAAGACTTCCCGAACCGCCTGTCTTTGCGACTTGCGTCGGATGGCCTGCTACCAAGGGACTAGACCGCGACCACCAAAGCAGCATTCGGCTGGCGCCCCAGCGTTCCTAAGATGACGGCACGGCTTCTTCACAGAGGTCTTGCGTGCAATCCAGAGGGCATAACAATGACAACAAAACGCAACGCCATCATCGCTAGCGCATTGCTGATGGGGCTGATCGGCGCAGGCTCCGCGTGGGCCCACGGCAACGTAGTGCCCCAGGCAGTGGAAACCAAGGGCTTGACCCCGGTCAAGGACACCAACCTGCCGCTTGACGGCGATGGCTGGGCTTCGCAGAACCCATACCGCAGTTCTCCCGAGCGTGACAAAGCCGTGGAAATCGGCGCCTCGGCCTACAACCAGAACTGCGCCGCGTGCCATGGCCTGGAAGCCAAGTCCGGCGGGATCGCCCCGGACCTGCGCATGTTGGACGCCGCCGAAGCCGGAGACGAATGGTTCGTCGAGCGCGTGCGCCATGGCGCGGTGCGCGACGGTCGGGTCTACATGCCGAAAATGGCTGATTACCTGAGCCAGGAAGCCTTATGGGCCGTGCGCACTTATCTTGACAGCGTGCATGTCGAGGAGTGATCGCCATGCGCTGGTTCGCCTGGGTAATCTGCTGCGTGTTGCTGGGTGCCCAGGCGGTTCAAGCCCAGGTGCGCAGCTACGATCAGATGATCGCCGCCGGGGAATTGAAGGTGGCGGTCTACAAGGATTTCGCCCCCTACAGCTTCGAAGACCAGGGCCAGCCCAGGGGCGTCGACGTCGAACTGGCCCAGGCCTTGGCCAAGGCACTGGGTGTACGCCTGCAGCTGATCTGGGCGCCGCCCGGCGAGAAGCTCGATGACGATCTGCGTGATTACATCTGGCGCAGCAGCCCGCTGCATGACCGGCAGTTGGCCGACTTGATGATGCGTGTGCCGTACGATCACGACTACGTGCAAAAGCGCAACGACATCGGTGAGCTGGAGAACGCCCAGGTGGTGATGTTCGGGCCTTATCAGCAGGAGTGCTGGCAGGTGGCGTATGACCGTCGCCGGCTGGATTCGGTGGGCAGCGTCGCGGTGTTCCAGCAGCACCCTATCGGGGTGGAGGTCGACAGCGTGCCGTCGTTCTACCTGACCTCGGTATTCAACGGCATGCTCAGCGCCAAGACCCGTCATTACCCCAGCGTCGCCAAAGCCTTCGGGGCCATGCAGGCCGGGGAGGTCGACGCCGTCATGGCCATGCGCGGGGAAATCGACTGGCAAGTGCATGAAGCGGCCGATTCGCAACTGGCACTGGCGGAGAATGCCTATCCGAACATGGGCAAGCAACGCTGGGAAATCGGCATGGCGGTGCATGAAAGCAACCGTCAGTTGGCCTATGCGGTGGAAGAGGCGCTGGAAGGTTTGATCCGCGATGGCAGCGTCAAGGCTGTCTACGCCCATTACGGCCTGCGTTACGAAGTGCCCGAGATGTACCAATAGGAGCGCAGGGATGAACTGGCGAGCGTATGGCCTGCTGTTGTGGTGCCTGCCGTGGCTGGCGATGGCGGTCGAGCCAGGAAAGGATCCGGTGCCGTCGGTGATGTGGGCCTTTTATCACAAGCAATTGTTGGGGGAGGCGCCGTTCGTGTTCGACGAGCGGGTACGGTTGCTGGCACCGCCCTTTGCCGAAGACGCGCGCCAGGTGCCGCTGGAAATCGATGCCCGGGCCTTTGCCGGCGACGTCGTACGGGTGCTGGCCTGGGCCGAGCTGAACCCGTTGCCGAAAATCGTCGACTTCCACCCGGGGGAGCGGGTGCTGCCCTGGTTGTCGATCCGTATTCGTATCGAACAGGCCACGCCGTTGCGGGCCGCCGTGCAGACCCGCGATGGCCTCTGGCACGTCGGTTCGACCCTGATCGACGCGGCGGGTGGTGGCTGTACCGCGCCCAGCGTGGTGCGCACCCAGCCGGGTTGGGAAGAGCACCTGGGCGAGGTGCTGGGTGGGCGGTATCCGCGAGGGGAGTCGAGTCGCTTGCGTCTGCAAATTGCCCACCCCATGGACAACGGCCTGGTGAGCGGCATCCCGGAATTCTTCATCAACCAGGCGCAACTGTTGGACGCCGACGGCAAGCTGCTGGCGCGCCTGGAGCTGTTCCCGGCGGTCAGCGAAAACCCCAACCTGGGCTTCGATATCCAAGGCCCGGGACAAACCCGCCTGGTGCTGCGCGACAACAGCGGCAACGCGTTCGAGGCGGCCATTCCCTGACCAGAAGGAACGCGCCATGCGCTGGCTGTTACTGATCTGTCTTGGCCTGTGCCTGCCGGCATGGTCCGCCACCGATTATTCACTCAAGCCCCGGCAGATCGCCGAAGGCACCTGGCTGCTGGAAGGCAGCACCGAGAACTTTGCCAAGGCCAACGGTGGCAACATCGTCAATACCGGCTTCATTGTCACTGATGCCGGCGTGGTGGTGATCGACACCGGGCCGTCGAAGCGCTACGGCGAGGCGCTGCGCCAGGCTATCGCGGCGACCACTGACAAACCGGTGGTTCAGGTCTTGCTGACCCATCATCACCCCGATCACGTATTGGGCAACCAGGCTTTCAGCGACGTGCCCATCGGTGCCTTGGCCGGGACCACGGACTTGCTGCGGCAGCAGGGCGATGCCATGGCGGAAAACATGTACCGGCTGGTGGGCGACTGGATGCGCGGCACTGAGGTGGTGCTGCCCAGCCAAGTGTTGACGCCCGGTGTGCTCAAGGTGGGCAATCACGGGTTGCGATTGCTGCAACTGGCCGGGCATACCGGGGCCGACCTGGCAATCCTCGACGAAACCACCGGCGTATTGTTCGCCGGCGACCTGGTGTTCTACGAACGGGCCCTGACTACTCCCAACAGCCCAGGGTTGGAGGTCTGGCTCAGAGACCTGGATACCCTGCAGGCCTTGCCCTGGAAACAGATCGTGCCCGGCCATGGCCCAGTGGCGACTGACGCCCGACCCTTTGCGCAGATGCGCGATTACCTGGGCTGGCTCGACCAACTGATGCGCGACGGCGCGGCCCGGGGCGACGACATGGCCGAGATGATCCGCAGCCCCATCCCCGAGCGCTTCGCCGGGATCAGCCTGAGTCGGTATGAGTTGATTCGTAGTGTCAGCCATCTCTACCCACGTTATGAGCGGGCGGTGATGAAA
>NZ_JACNDD010000096.1:0-25723 GCF_017351395.1 Pseudomonas sp. FW305-28 | reverse complement strand
ATCGCGCAGGGCCCGGCCAGGCTGCATCGGGGCGAAGCCCTGGAGCTGGGCGCGAATGTCCGGGGAGGCGTTGCACAGCACCCAGTTCACACCGTCATCGGACAGGGCGATGGACGACTGGGTACGCGCCTGGGCCCGCAGGCTGCCGTTGCGAAAACCTGCGCAGTTGGCGCAGTTGCAGTTCCACTGGGGGAAACCGCCACCGGCGGCGGAACCTAGAATCTGGACGAACATGGCTGCTCCATCTGCAAACCGAAATAAAAACGCCTCGGCTGGCCGAGGCGTAGTGCTGCGTGCTTAATCGCCTGCAGCAATCAACGGCTGGCGAAGTACATGGTGACTTCGAAACCGATACGCAGGTCGATATATGCGGGTTTGGACCAGGACATGGGAATACTCCTTTGGTTGGGGGACTTTGGTTCGATGGAACGGTGGAGACCTATACATATAGTCCACCTCCGTTCGGAGATGTTCAGATGCTTAGGCGCCTATGTTACTAAATCTGACAAATTCGTTCGCCGCGATTCTCGAAGAAAGCTCATTACAGCGGCTGCAATGATCACCGCGCCGCTTGCCAGTGTTCTGGTGGGCAGGCGCCGTTGCTCAGGCAATACCATCCCCCTTGCGCATCGAGCAAACCCTGGGCGGCAGCCTCGAGCCGGGCGCGATCCAGGCACAGGATGGCAGCAGACAACTGCTCAAGATAATCCGACGGGCGGCCGGCCAGCTTGCCCTGCCAGAGCAGTTCGGCGGCCTGGGCGAAGGGCAGGGCACTGCTCTGGAGTTGGGCGGCGAGTGCCTGCTGCTGACGGGCAAGGGACGCATCATCAAGCTGCTGGATCAGCGCCGGTAACCCGGCCAGGAATTGCTCGAGGTGGGCGATCAGTTCCGCCACCGAAAGGCTGGGCGATTGGACGCCGAACAACACTCCGGTTTGCCCATCGACCTGCTTCAAGCCGCTGAACACCGCATAACCCACCTGCAACTCGACGCGCAGGCGCTGGTAGAACGGCGTCTGGCACAGCTGCGCCAGCCACCGCCAGGCGGCTTCGTCGGCGAGCACCGAGGTGGCGGTCGGGCAAAACAGCAACACGGCCGATTCTTCACCGTGGGTCTGGAGCCTATGCCAGATGCGTTGCCCGCGCGACGCCGTCGCCAGGCTGACGTCCTCGCCGACAACGCCCTGCACACGGGCCAACGCCGGGCCAAGCGCCCCTTGGGTGGCGGCCGACAGACCGATGGACAGCCCATCCCAGCGGGCCGTTGTCCATACGTCTTGATGGCTGTCGGGCATGGGTAACGTTGACGATTGCCGGCAATGATTCGGCAGCGCCTTCAACAGCTGTCGAATCGGCATCGACGGCGTTTCATCACCGGCCTGGGCCATTGGCAGGGGTTGGGCAAGCTTCGCCAGAACGTGTTCGAGCACCAGCGGCAGCGGTGCCTGCAAGCCGACCAATTTTAGCAGCCATTGATGGGCGGACGCTTCGAAACTGACGTCCACGCCAGCCTGCCGAGCCTCTTCGCGCACATCCTGCAGGTGCCGGTCGAGCCTGGATTGAACGTCGGGCGGTGCCTGGGTCGTCAGTTGCCAGCGCAGGTACACCGCGCCTTCACGACCGTTGTCTGGCAGTGCCTGGCTGAACTGCATGGGCGAGCGTTCCCGCCGGCCCCGGGAGCGATCCTGGGCGAAGGTGCGCAAGCCGCGGTGGGCGCTGGTCTGGCCGCGTATCAGCCCGGCGCGAGGCGCTTCGCTTGGTGTTTGCAGGAACGGATTGGGCGCGGGCAGTTGCCAGGGTTCCACGACGTTATCGGCGGGGTGCAGTTGCCTGAGGATTTCCCTGAGCCTCACGAGGTCGTTTGCCAGCAGCGGCGTGTCACGTCCTTCACAATCCCAGCGGGCCAACTGCAGGGCCGAACCTGTCTCCTGCCGTCGCTGCAACAACGCGGTGAACTCCTGGCGCAACGGCGCCCAGTCGTCCTGGGCGGCAAAGAATCCCAACCAGTCGTGCAGCAACGGCTGGATTTGCGCCGCTGCCTGAGCGTTGCCGTGCTTGAACTCGATGTGCAGCAGCCCTTGTCCGGCAAACTCATACAACGCAGTGGCCTTGAGGCTGTCCGCCAGGCCGCGCTGGCGCAACGTGGCGAGCAGGCCGCCCGGTTTGCTGGAGTTGAGCCACGTACAGAGAAAGTCCAAGGCTTGGGGGGAGGCGGCGGGCAACGCTTCGAAGGCGAACAGCAGGTCGAGACAACCTTCCCGGGCCTGTTGATAACGCGTCTGGGCCGATGCCAGCAGCCTTGGCGGCGACGATCCAGCGACCGCTTCACCGGCCGATACATGGCTGCCGAACCGTTGCGCCAGCGCTTTCAAGGCGTCGATGCTTTGTGGGCCGGCCAAGCTCAACGTCATCTGGCCGCTCTGGTAAAAGCGGCGATAGAAGTTGTGCAATGCGCTTTGGAATTCGGCGTGTTCCACGGCGAGGCTGTCGCGATTGCCGGCGTGAAAACCCCGCAGCGGATGGGCCGCTGAAACGCCGTCATACAAGGCAAGCTGTCGTTGGGCGGCCGCATCCTGGGACCAGGCGATAAACTCCGCGTGCAACACTTCCCGTTCCCGCAACTGCTCGGCTTCATCCAGGCGTGGCTGGGCGAGCATGTCCCACAGCCGTTCCAGCCCGTCGGCGAAGGTTGCGGGAGGGAGCTCGAAGAAAAAATCCGTGGTGCGTTCACTGGTGCGCGCATTGACCTGACCGCCGTGCCGCTGCACGTAGGCCATCAGATTCTCCTCGGCGGGAAACCGTTCGGTACCGAGGAAGAACAGGTGTTCGAGCAAGTGCGCCATGCCCGGCCAGGCCAGGGGGGCATCATGGCTGCCAGCGGCGACGCGCAGTACCGCGGCGCTGCGCTTGAGGCCCGGGACATGACGTAATGTCACCCGCAAGCCGTTGGCCAGGGTTTCAGTGTGGGGGCGGAGGGAATCGGGGACCGGCATGGGCGCTTCCAGAACAAGGATGCGCCCATGCTAGCGGATCAGGGCCCTTTCTCAATCCTCAATCAGTGTTTGTGCAGGTCGTCGTAAAGCTCGGGACGGCGATCGTGCAGGTAGTTGTAGGCCGCGCGGGAGTCGTCCAGCAGTTGTCGATCCAGTTCACCGACGATCAAGGCCTCGTCCAGCCCCGCCAGCGCCGGGCGACTGCCATTCGGTGCGGCGATGCTGCTTTGGCCGCAATACTGCAATTCAGCTTCATGGCCGCAGTAATTGGCGTACGCGACGAAACACTGGTTCTCGATGGCCCGGGCGCGCACGGTGACGTCGGCGATGAACTCGTAGGGTTGCATGTTGGCGGTTGGCACCAGGATCAGCTCGGCGCCGGCCAGGGCCAGGCGTCGGGCGTTTTCCGGGAATTCCAGGTCGTAGCAGATCAGCAGGCCGAGCTTCCAGCCGTTGAGCTCGACGATGGGCAGCGCTGAGTCGCCGGCGCTGAACATGGCGTGATCAAGGTCGCCGAACAGGTGGCTCTTGCGGTAGTTGGCCAGGCGCTCGCCCTGGGCGTCGATCAGTTGCACCGCGTTGTAGATCTGCCCGTCTTCGCCACGTTCCGGGTAGCCATAGACAATCGCCAGGTTGGCTGCCTTGGCGATGCGGCCGATCTGCTGCGCCCATTCGCCGTTGTAGACCTCGGCCAGTACATTCACCGCATCGACACCGATGTTGTAGCCGGTCATGAACATCTCCGGCAGCACCAGCACATCGGCGCCCCTGGCTTCCAGCGCCACCTGGTGCAGGCGGTGCAGGTTGCCGGCCGGATCCAGTGGCAGCGGTGGGCATTGGTAGAGGGCTACGCGCATCGAAAACTCCTTTTATTCAGGCAGGGCGATCGGACCGATCTCATGGAACACATCACCTGGACCCGGGTTCTCGGCGTGAGTTTCACCGCCGAAGTGCTTCATGATGCCCCACACGGCATTGAGTGAGGTCTGTACCGCGCCTTCGACCCAGGCGGGTGTCCATGAGACGTCATCGCCAGCGATAAAGATCCCGCGTTGTTCGGCCGGCATGTCGTCTTGCATGAAATGCGCGTACATGCGCTGGTTGTAGCGATAGTGGCCGGGCAGGGCGCCCTTGAAGGCACCGAGGAAGTGCGGGTCGGCTTCCCAGGATACGGTGATCGGATCGCCGATGATCCGTGCGGCGATGTCCACCTTGGGGTAGATCTTCTTCAGGGCATCGAGGGCCAGCTTCACGCGTTTTTCCACCGGATGCGGGAGCATTTTCAGCGCATCGCTCATCCAGGAATACGACAGGCAAATCACCCCTGGCTTGTCATCGCCGTTGTCGAACAGGTAAGTGCCACGGGTCAGGCGGTCGGTCAGGGTCATGCTCATCAGGTCGCGCCCGGTTTCCGGGTCCTTGTCCTTCCAAAATGGGCGGTCGACCATCACGAAGGTCTTCGACGATTGCATGTAGCGGGTGCGGTCCAGGGCCATCCACATTTTTTGCGAGAACAGCGCTTCTTCACATTCGATCTGGGTGGTCAGCAACCAGCTCTGGCAAGTGACCAGCACGGCGGCGTACTCGCGGGTGTTTTCCCACACGTCCGTCACGCTGAACCGGCCATCGGCGGCGCGGGCAATGCGCTTCACGCCGCTGCGTGGGGCGCCCAGGTGCAGCGAATTCAGGCTGGTACCTTCGGGCCAGTGCGCACAGCGGTCCGGCACATGGTTCCAGATGCCGTGGGGCACCTGCTCGACGCCACCGACCACCAGGTGCTGATGGTCATCGCAGTTGGTCATCACGACGCGGAAGATTTCCAGCATCGAGTTGGGGAAGTCAGAATCCCAGCCGCCGGTGCCGAAACCGACCTGGCCGAACACTTCGCGGTGCTGGAACGAGAGCTTGGCGAACGCCTTGGAGGTGGCGACGAAGTCGTAGAAGGTGCGGTCGTCCCACAGCGGCACCAAGGTGTTCCATAACGCCTTGAGGCGTGGCACGTCGCGGTCGCGGATCGCCTGCTGGATGTCGCCGAAGCGCGAACCGTCCTCCAGCGCATCGGCCCAGGCGTCGGCGACTTCCTGGAACAGTGCGGGAAGGTCCGCCAGTTTCTGTGCGTAATAGGTCTGGCCTTCCAGGTCGATGACCGTGCTGCCGGACGCCGGGGTCAGCGGGTTGGGGAAGGGTTTGGTTTCCAGGCCCAGTTTGTCGACGTAATGGTAGAACGCGGTGGATGACACCGGAAAACGCATGCCGCCCAGCTCGGCGATCACCCCTTCGGCGCCGTTGAACGCCTGTGAGCGCAGGCGCCCGCCCATTTTCGACGCCTCGTAGACTACGGGCTTGAGCCCCAGCTTCATCAGTTCGTACGCCGCCACCAGGCCGGCGATCCCGGCACCGACAATCGCCACTTCCGTACCGTGGTTGTGGGCGGGAATGCTGCCCAGGCCCGCCGGGTGCTCGATCCAGTCGTCAAAGGCGAAAGGAAAGTCCGGCCCGAAAATGGTGATGGGCTTCTTACCGTCTGCTGGGTGGCGATTGTTCTTGTTCATGGCGGACCTTGATGGGCGACTCGACGCGATGTTCGCGTCTGAGTATAGGAAAGATGCCAGCCATTCTAGGGAGGGTAGAACACGTTAATAAGACACAATATGTCGTCGTTTTGAGTGGTTATAAGTCATTTTGACGTGATTGTAAGACGTAGTGACGAAATGCATTCCTGTGGGAGCGAGCTTGCTCGCGATAGCGTCGGTTCAGTCAGCACTTTCATGGACTGACAGACCGCTATCGCGAGCAAGCTCCCACAGAAACTCTCCTTAGCAATTGCTTGCGCGATCAACAGGAGCAGATACCCGCCCAAACTCCTATGGTTATTCCCTTGAGGTTATATATCCTGGGTGGCATATTTGAATGAAATGGGACGTTGAATACACTGACGAATTTGAGAGGTGGTGGAACCGTCTCTGTGAGTCAGAGCAAGACTCTGTACAGGCCTCGGTAATGCTGCTCGGCGACACCGGGCCGTATCTGGGCTTTCCTCACACCAGTGATATCAAGGGTTCGCGCCATGGCAACCTTCGTGAGTTACGAGTGCAACACGCGGGTAGGCCTTATCGTGTGCTCTATGCGTTTGATCCTCGCCGCTGCGCCATCCTGCTGATCGGGGGAGACAAGACCGGCCAGGGCCGTTGGTATCAGGAATATGTGCCTTTGGCCGAACGCCTCTATGACGAGCATTTGGAAGTATTGAAGAGAGAGGGCTTTGACAATGGCTAAGAAATTTTCCGACTTGATGGCGCGTCGGTCGCCTGACTCCCAGGCTCGTGCACAGGCTCTGTATCAGACGTTGCGTGCAGAAATGCCGTTGCACGAGCTGCGCCAGGCGCAGGAGTTGAGCCAGGAGGCCTTGGCCAAGGCACTGCATATCAACCAGGCGGCAGTCTCGAAAATGGAGCGTCGGACGGATATGTACATCAGCACGTTGCGAAATTACATCCGGGCCATGGGGGGGGAATTGGAGATTATCGCGACCTTTCCAGAGGGGCAGGTCAGGATCGAAAATTTCTCCCATCCAACACCGTAACTGGCGATATTCCTGTGGGAGCGAGCTTGCTCGCGATAGCGCCGGTTCAGTCAGCACTTTCGTGGACTGACAGACCGCTATCGCGAGCAAGCTCGCTCCCACAAGGTAAGTCGCATGTATAAGCGCTAGACCGGTTGGCCCCGATCGATCTTGCTGCTGAGGATGATGGAGGTGGTGGTCTTCTCCACACCGTCTACGCTGCCGATCTGGTCCAGCAACTGGTCCAGTTGTTCCGGTGAATCGGTGCGCAGCCAGGCGACGTAATCGAACTCACCGCTGACCGCGCACAGTTGCTGGACTTGGGCCATGGCGCTCAAGCGTCGCAACACGTCCTTGCCGGAGCGCGGTTGCACCTTGATGCCCACGTAAGCCTGCAAGCCGCCATCAATCACCCGTTGGCCCAGGCGCACGCCATACCCGGTAATGACCTTGGTCTTTTCCAGGCGCGCCAAGCGCGAAGTGACGGTCGTGCGGGCGATACCCAACTGCCGGGCCAGCATGGCGACGCTTTCCCGGGCATTGATTTGCAGGGCCGCGATCAGTTGGCGGTCGATTTCGTCGAGGACGGGAGGGCGGGTGTCAGGCAAGGTGGGCTCCGGCGTGGGCATCGATGGCGAGCATGTTACAGGCTCTCGCGTTCGAAATAGCCAATGGCGGGTAAGGTCAACGCTCGCCAGGCGGGGGCCAGGTGTACTTGCGTAGACCTTAGCCAGAAACCGTCCTGGCACACCAGCTGTTCAGCGGGCGCTTGCAGCAAAAGGGTCAGAGGCAATGACTGTATTGAACCTGGGTCCTCGTCGTCCTCTGCTTCCCAATCGCGTTCAAAACAGCGCACGTGCACCTGATCGTCGGCGAAGTCTTCAAACAGAGGGCGTTGACCCAGCCATTGCGGATGTACTCGCAACGTGTGCGCCTGGACATCCAGCAGCAGCAACTGCCAGCCTCGATAGCTGCCACACAGCTCGGTCACGTCGGTAGCCATACAGGTCAGGGCCAGATAGCGACCATTCGCCGACCAGATCATCGAGGGTGCCAGGTCGGTCAACGCGCAGCCTGATGCTGTCAGCAGATGGCCGCCAAGCCGAGGCGTCCGCGCCCGCATCCAACTGTCGGCATATTCCGTCTCGCTGCCGAACAACCAGGCGGCATCTCGATGGTCGGGTGCGGGCTGGATGAAGTCGCCATCGGCGTTGGCCACTTGCGGGCGATCCACCAGACGCCAAGGTGTAACGCTGTGCAGGTGTGAATCGGTCACCTGCAGCTCCACGGTGTTGTAGAACAGCCGGGATTGCTCGTCGGGTTGAAAGAACGAAGAGTCGCTATCGCTCTGCGGCGCGGGGATATTGAAGCGTTGCAGCGCGCTGCTCTCCAGGTCTTGATCGAGACGGCCGGCCACCACCGCCAGGCTCAGCCGGCCTGCGCGGAAATCGAGCAGGCGAGCGACCCACATCGTGGGCCCCTGCAGTAGCTGTCGCTCCTTCAGATCGGCAACCACCCCGTGGGTCGCGACCGTCGTTGCACCGTCGAAGGGCAGCAGGGCCAGGTAACGTCCGCAATCGGAGACCCGATGATCCAACAACCAGCGGCCAGGCAATTGCCAGTCGCCGATCTGACAGCGATAACCGCCCAGCCCGTCGGGATTATCGCCAAGCCAGGTCAACCGTGCGCGCACCCCGTCCTGCATCGGCTGCGTTTCGATGGATGAATCGCCGCGCTGGCCTTGGCTGTCCAGCGGCATCGCGATGGTCATGCGGGTCAACGCAAACTCGCCCTCCTGCACGCGACCTTGGGCATCGTGACCGACCTGGGTCTCGCTATCGCCGTGGATGCTGTCCAAGCGGTAGCCATAACGCCCGGAGCCCGGTCGCGGATAGTCAAGGTACGAGCCGATCTGCACATGGCTTGCGTCGAGACCCAGCAACTCGTGCCAATAGAAGGACGGTTCTGCTTCGCTCTTCACCCAAGGCGAGGGCAGGGCGCGCCAGCCCAGGTCGAGCTGCCACAGCCAATACTGGTCGCCGTCTGCATGAGGGGGTTGTTCCTGGGCCAGACACACCAGGGCGCGTTGATCGCTGCTCCATACCAACGGCGCATCGGCCGCCATCGACAGGCCGGCCGGTTGCCCGTTGACGCTGATGGCGTAGCGCGGTGAAACCAGCGGTTCCAGCGGCTGGGCCAGGTCGCGAAATGTCGCGGGCAAGGCAATGTCGCCCCGCAGGCAGTGCTGGCCGTCCGCAGAACGCCGCTCGAAGGTATGTTGAACTTGCTCGGGATGCCAATCGGAGTCCAGCCAGAGGTCGGCGAAGGGGACCAAGGGGGTAACGCTGGCCGTCTGGAACAGTTCCTCCAGTCGGATTTCGCGAACGCTGTCGTCCACCAGCGGGCTATGGCGCCCGCTCAACACGCCGAGGTCAAAAGCGTCCAACTCCCAGAGTTCGCTGTCGGCACAGCGGTACACCTGGCGCTGTTGACGGTCGAGGACGACCAGCCCCCAGTTCTGCCGGGACGGTACGGTCGCCGCAAAATAGCGCCCGTCGCGGGAGAACAGTGACGAAGAGCCAAGGCCTTGCAGGAGCACACCATCGGGAAACAGATAGTCGCAATAGGTGGGGCCGCCCATGGCGATTTCACTGTGGTTGAACACCCGGATCGGTTCGCCTTCAGGCGTCAGTTGCGGCTCGCTTCCACCCCAGGCACTGGCGCCCTTGCCAGAAACGGGCGCCAAGCCCAGACGCCGCTCCCAGGTGCTGACGCCCGCCAGCCCGCCGCCGATGCAGGCGATGGCCGCCAGGATGCCCCACCACTCAGGCAAGGCCCGACCCACGCTGAAACCCAGGCCGAACACGGCGCCGACGATCAACCTGCCACAGACTCGCCCGGCCAACAGAAAACCGAATCGTGCGGCAAGCCCCATCAGCAGGCCGAAGAACAACACCGCCAACAAAGCCAATGGAGGCGGCAATATCGTGACGAAAAAAGCCGGCACCAGCAGGATGCCGAGTTGCCAGAACAGTTCAAGAAACAGTCGGGAGAGGCTGGGGCTGGCGATGATGGGGATCTCGCTTGAGGAGGTTGAACGGCTGGGACGTGGGGTCTTCGCCCGTCGTTAATTCCCCAGAGTATTACTTCCAGGTGAGTCGAGGAACAAGGAAAGAGGGCGGGCAGTTGCCAAAGTTGCTATCGCGGTCAAACAACGGCGAGCTTTTGACGTCGATTCGGGGACGGATGTTTCGGTGAAAGGTGAGTACGTTAACTGCGAGGGGATATCCGCTCGAAAAGGGTGACCCGTCGGTGGGGATGCTTGCCTATGCACGAGTCCTGGGGGCCCTGGATTGTGAGTTCGCCGTGGTACCGGCTGCGATGCCTACGCTTGAGGAAATCCAGGGAGTGTTCGACTGATGACGACCTTGCTACGGGTAGCAACGCCTCAGGTGCTGACCCGCTCGACTGAACTTTGTGAACAAGCAGCGAATGGGGTCGCAGCCATCAGGCAGTGTGCAGAGCCGTTTTATGAAGACCTTCGCCTAGGGCGCAAGAGTCAACAGGCTCAAGAACGCAAAAGCCGCGCAATGCGCGGCTTTTTGTATGGTGGGCCCACACGGACTCGAACCGTGGACCAAAGGATTATGAGTCCTCTGCTCTAACCAACTGAGCTATAGGCCCTCAGTAGGTCGCGGATTATAGCGACGGTTTCTCGGCTGTGCTATTCGAAAAATCCGATACGCTCACACGAAGAAACGTTGCGGCAAACTCGTCGGCGCACAGGGGCAGGCTGACGATGTAGCCCTGGATCTGTTCGCAACCTTCTTCGGCCAGGAATTGCTGCTGGGCCAGGGTTTCGACGCCCTCGGCGATGATGGTGAATTGCATGCTGCGGCCCAGGGCGATGATTGCCCGCACGATGGCTGCGTCGTGTGGGTCGTCGGGCAGGCCGCGGACGAAGGACTGGTCGATCTTGAGGATATCCAGCGGCAGGCGCTTGAGGTAGCTCAGGGAGGAATAGCCCGTGCCGAAGTCGTCGATGGCCAGTTGCACACCGAGGTTCTTCAACTGGTGCAGCACCGTCAGGGCCTCTTCGGCCTGGCTCATGATGAAGTTCTCGGTAATTTCCAGTTGCAATAAGTCGGGCCGGAGCTGGTGTTCGCGCAGCAGTTGTTCGATACGCCCCAGCAGGTTGGGCTGGCGCAGTTGGGCGCCGGCCAGGTTGACCGACAGGGAGCCGAGGCTTTCGTAGGTGCTGTTCCATTCGCACAGTTGCCGGCAGGCGCGTTCCAGTACCCAGTCGCCAATTTGCAGGATCATGCCGTTTTCTTCCGCCAACGGGATGAAATGTTCGGGGGGAACGTCGCCAAATGTCGGGTGATACCAGCGAATCAGCGCCTCGGCCCCCACCAGTCGGTTGTCGGCGAGGCTGATTTTCGGTTGGAAGGACAGTGACAGCTCGTTGCGTTCAATCGCTCGGCGCAGTTCGTGTTCCAGGGCCACGCGCTCGCTCGCCTGGGCGGTGAGGTCGCGGGTGTAGCTTTCCACCCGGTTACGTCCCTTGGCCTTGGAGCGGTACATCGCCGCGTCGGCATTCTTGACCAGCGTGGCGACGTCGCAGCCGTCCTGGGGGTAGAGGCTGGTGCCGATGCTGGCGCTGATGAAAAACTCGTGCTCGCCGGCCTGGAACGGTGCGGTAAAGCAGTTCAACAGTTTTTGGGCGATGTGCTCGGCATCGCTGGGCTGTTGCAGGCCTGGCAGCAGGATAATGAATTCGTCGCCGCCCAGGCGCGCCACGGTGTCGATGTCGCGCAACTGCTCGCGCAAGCGCACGGCAATGCCCTTGAGCAGCAGGTCGCCGACCGGGTGCCCGAGGCTGTCATTGATGTGCTTGAAGCGGTCCAGGTCCAGGAACAGCACAGCACCCTGGCCGCCGTTTTCCTGCTGGCCGTTGAGCGCCGCCAGCAAGCGGCTTTCGAACAGCGTGCGATTGGGCAGGCCCGTCAGCGGGTCGTGGTGAGCCTGGTAGTCGAGCCGGGCCTGGGCGTGCTTGAGGCTGGAGATATCGGCGAAGACCGCGACGAAATGGGTGATCTGTCGGCCCCGATTGCGCACCGCGCTGATGGTCAGCCAACTGGGGTACAGCTCGCCGTTCTTGCGTCGGTTGGAGATCTCTCCCTGCCAGTGTCCCTCCGCGGTCAACTGGTGCCACATCGCGGCGTAAAACGCGCTGTCATGCAGGCCGGAAGCCAACAACCGAGGCGTATGGCCCAAGGCTTCGGTTTCGCTGTAGCCGGTGATTTCGGTGAAGGCCCGGTTCACGGCGCTGATGTGCTGTTGCGTATCGGTGATCAGTACGCCTTCGGCAGTGCTTTCGAACACGGTGGCGGCCTGTTGCAGTTTTTCCTGCATCAGGTGGCGCTCGGTGATGTCCCGGGCGATGGTCAGCATGCAGTCTTCGTTGCCGATGGGCAGGGGGCGGCTGGACACTTCGCAGAGCCGGATCTGTCCGTCGTTGCGGCGGATATGGCAGCTGAAATCCTTCACGAAGCCGTCCCGTTGCAACAGGTCGAGCATCTGCTTGCGTTCGTTGAGATTGACCCAGATGCCCAGGTCCAGGGTAGAGCGGTCCACCGACAGGGCGCTGTTGAAGCCGGTAATGCGGCTGAACCCTTCGTTGACCTCGATCAACAGGCCATCGCTTTGCCGGGACAGCAGCAGTCCATCGGGCGAGGCGTGGAACGCCTTGGCGAACTTCTCTTCGGAGGTCTGCAATTGCTGCTGGGTTTCCTTGAGCTGGCTGATGTCCCGCACCACCACGACCAGGGCTGGCGTCGTGTCGAGGTCGAAGGGTTCAGCGGAGATCAGCCCGGTGAATACCTGGCCGTTGCTGCGACGAAAGGGCATTTCCAGGTTGCGAATGCTGCCGGCCTGCAAACGCTGCAACAGGCTCGGCCCCACGCCCTGGATGCCCCAGATATTCAGTTCGGTTGCGTTGTGCCCCACCACTTCTGCGGCACTCAGGCCGATCTGCTCTTCGAACGCCTTGTTGACCTCCAGCAGGCAACCGTCCAACAGCCGGGCTATCACCAGGATGTCCGGACACTGGCGGAACACCGAGGCAAATTTCTGCTCCGAAAGACGCAGCGCTTCCTCGGTGCGCTTGGCTTCGCTGATATCGATCATCAATCCGCGCATCAGCGGCTCGTGCCCGTGTTCGATCAGGCTGACAATGTCGCGCACCCACAGGCAGCGACCATCGGCCGTGATGACCCGGTAATCGATGCAGTGATCGCGACCCGCCAGCACTTCATGGTCGCAATAGGTCTGGGCGCGGATCAGGTCGGCCGGATGAATGATGTTGCGCCAGAAGCCCGGGACCAGCCAATGGGAGAGGGGATAGCCCAACAGGTCTTCGGCGTGAGGCGATACGTAGCTGTAGGTGAAATCGCTGACCCTTGCCTCCCAGGCAATGGCCGACAGGCTCTCCACCAGCCCACGGTAATGGTATTCGCTGCTGCGCAGCTCCTGCTCAAGCTCCACCCGACGGGCGATTTCCGAGCTGAGCCGGCGATTGATGCGAATCACCACCGCCAGTATGCCGACCAGGAGCAGCAGCGCAGGCAGGCCGTAAAACAGTAAATCGGACCAGAGCTGGCCATAGTCGTGCACATTGCCGATCCACTTCTGCTGGATCTCGGCGACCTCGGCCGGGCTCATGTCTGCCAGGACTTTGTCCAGGATGCCCACCAATACCTTGTTGTCTCGAGGGACGGCCATTGCCAATTGATAGCGATAAGGCGTTTCCCCGCTGACATAAAGGCCTTCGAGCTTGAGCTGGCGCAGGCTCCAGACACTGGAAGCGAGATCGCCCACCACCGCGTCCACTTCATCGGTCGCCAGTGCTTGCAGGGCTGAACTGACGTTAGGCAGCGCCACCAGGTTCAGGTCGGGATGATGGTTGCGCAGCAATTCATGAGGCGCGTAGTTCTCCACCACGGCGATTTTCAGCCCATACAGCTCCTTGAGGCTGTGAGGCTGGGCGCCACCGTAATGGGCCAGGATGACAATGGGGAAGTCCAGGTAGGGGCGGGTAAATGCCAGGTAATTCTGGCGCTCCGGAGTGGACATGATGCCAGGCAATAGGTCGATCTTGCCCTGTCCGACCTGTTCCAGTACGGCAGTCCAGCTGGCCGGCTCGACGGGCGTGAGCCTGACGGCCAACCGTTCACGGATGATCTCGATGTAGTCGGCGGCCAGGCCCTGATAGCGGCCTTGATCGTCGCGAAACTCAAACGGCGGCCATGAGGCGTCGACACCCAGGCGCAGGTCGGGGTGGTCCTTGAGCCAGCGGAGCTCCTCATCGGTGAGCGTCAACGCGCCAGCTGTTGCGGTCCAGGTGATCAATGACAGCAAAAGCGCGGCCGTCAGTCTGGGCATCACTGTCTCGTCATGGCTTGGGGAGGATGTTTCGAGTGTAGACGGGCAACAGGGGGGGAGGAGCGTAACGAAGGGGATTTTATCTGCGCATAACAAAACCCCCGGCAGGGCCGGGGGTTTTGAAGGTCACTCGTCGAGGAAGGAGCGCAGATGCTCGCTTCGCGTCGGGTGGCGCAGTTTGCGCAACGCCTTGGCTTCGATCTGACGAATCCGCTCGCGGGTTACATCGAACTGCTTACCGACTTCCTCAAGGGTGTGGTCGGTATTCATGTCGATGCCGAAGCGCATGCGCAGTACCTTGGCTTCACGGGCAGTGAGGCCGGAGAGTACTTCGCGAGTCGCTTCCTTGAGACTCTCGACAGTGGCGACATCGATCGGAGACTGCATGGTGGAGTCTTCGATGAAGTCCCCCAGATGGGAGTCTTCGTCATCGCCGATCGGGGTTTCCATGGAGATCGGCTCTTTGGCGATCTTCAATACCTTGCGGATCTTGTCCTCAGGCATTTCCATGCGTTCGCCCAGCTCTTCCGGCGTCGGTTCGCGACCCATTTCCTGCAGCATCTGCCGGGAAATGCGGTTGAGCTTGTTGATCGTCTCGATCATGTGCACCGGGATACGGATGGTGCGGGCCTGGTCGGCGATCGAGCGAGTGATCGCCTGACGGATCCACCAGGTGGCATAAGTCGAGAACTTGTAGCCGCGACGGTATTCGAACTTGTCCACCGCCTTCATCAGGCCGATGTTGCCTTCCTGGATCAGGTCGAGGAATTGCAGGCCGCGGTTGGTGTACTTCTTGGCGATGGAGATCACCAGACGCAAGTTCGCTTCGACCATCTCTTTCTTCGCGCGACGGGCCTTGGCCTCGCCGATCGACATGCGACGGTTGATGTCCTTGATCTCGGCGATGCTCAGGCCGGTCTCGGCCTCCAGCGCACTGAGCTTCTGCTGGCAACGAATGATGTCCGGCTGCAGGCGGGCAATGGCTTCGGCGTATTTGCTCTTGCCCTTGGCCAGTGCATCGGTCCAGCTTTCGTCGACTTCGTTGCCCGGGAACTGGCGCAGGAAATCAGCACGTGGCATGCGGGCATCACGCACGCAAAGCTGCATGATTGCGCGCTCTTGCTGACGCAAGCGATCCAGGGCACTGCGAACACGCTCAACCAGGCCTTCGAATTGCTTCGGCACCAGTTTGATCGGCATGAACAACTCGGCCAGCGCCAACAACTCGGCAATCGCCTGCTTGTTGTTGCGGCCGTGCTTCTTCAGCGCCTTGCGGGTGATTTCCATCTGGTCGGCGACAGCGCCGAAACGCTGTGCGGCGATGACCGGATCCGGACCGCTTTCGGCTTCTTCCTCGTCGTCGCTCGCTTCGGCGTCGTCGTCATCGGTGTCGTCGTCGGCCTTGACGGCTTTCGCATCGATCGGCGGCGGCACTTCGGCGGCAGGCGGCGCAATGCCGTCATCCGGGTCGATATAGCCGCTCAGGACGTCGGACAGGCGGCCACCTTCGGTGGTGACGCGGGTGTACTCGGAGAGAATATGGTCAACCGTGCCAGGGAAGTGCGCAATTGCGCCCATCACTTCACGGATGCCTTCTTCAATACGCTTGGCGATTTCGATTTCGCCTTCACGTGTGAGGAGCTCTACCGTACCCATTTCACGCATGTACATGCGCACGGGGTCCGTGGTGCGACCAATGTCGGTCTCGACCGCTGCCAACGCTGCGGCCGCTTCTTCAGCGGCCGCCTCGTCGGTATCGGCGTCGGCCAGCATAAGGGCATCCTTATCTGGAGCAACCTCGAATACGTTGATCCCCATGTCGTTGATCATGCGGATGATGTCTTCCACCTGTTCCGGATCTGAAATATCCTCCGGCAGGTGGTCGTTGACCTCCGCGTAAGTCAGGTAGCCCTGCTCACGACCCAATAGGATCAACTCTTTGATACGAGACTGCTGTTGCGCTTTTCCGGACATAACACCCTATCCACTGAAGGTCTTGGCGGGCAAAAAACAAGCCGAGGATTATACCTGAGCTGTGACCTCACGCGCCAGTTGAGGTCGGGTTTGATGCGCAAACATTGCGGCTGAGTAAGTCGCGCAATTGGTTTTTCTCTTCGCTGGTCAACTCGCTCTGGCGAGCTTTTCGCAGAAGTTGTTCCAGGTTTCGCTCGCGTTGGCGGGCGGACAAGCTAGTAATGGTGTCGAAAAACTGTTGTTCAAGGTTGTCTCCATCAATCAGCCATTCCTTCTCGGCCAAGGCCTTCAAGAGGCGTCCCTGCTCGGTACCGTGCCACCGTGCGATCAACTGGAAAGAGTTTAGCTTGGGGTTCTTCTGCACGGCTTCAAGGAGAGCGACCAGCAATTGCGTATTGCTGTGGTCCTCGGCGGCGAAGTGCCCTGCGTCCTCTACTTTTTCCGCCAGTTGCGGGTGATGCAGCAAGGTGCGCAAAGCGGCCAGTGTTGGGGGTTCGACGGCGGCCGGCACGCGCGGGGCACGTGGCTGGTCGCGATCGCCGCGCTTGCCGTTCTTGTCCCAGGGTTTCTTGTCCCATTTCTTGCCGCCGCTGCCGGGTTTTTTCGGCGTCCATTCCTGCTGGGGGGCGTAATCCTGCTGGGGTTGATGATAGTCGGCGAAATCCGGCATCGCGTCGTAATCGATGCCCGGGTCATACGCCGGCGGCGCCTCCTGGGGGGCGCTGTGCACCAGTTGATTGACCGCTTCGCTGTTGAGGCCGGTGATCTCGGTCAGGCGCTGGCGCATGAGCGTGCGCAGATTGGCACCGGGCACCTTGTCGATCAGCGGCGCCGCGAGGGTGGCCATGTGGGCCTTGCCTTCGAGGGAGCGTGGATCGGCTTCTTCGGTCAACTGCTGGAAAAAATAGTCGGCCAACGGTTGTGCGTGCTGGTTGATCCGCGCACGGAACGCGTCGGTGCCTTCGGAACGCACCAGGGTGTCGGGGTCCTCGCCCTCGGGCAGGAACAGGAAGCGTGCCCGCCGGCCGTCCTGCAGGCACGGCAAGGTGGCCTCCAGTGCGCGCCAGGCAGCGTTGCGACCGGCCTGGTCGCCGTCGAAGCAGAACAGCACGTTGGGCACGACGCGAAACAGGCGCTTCATATGCTCTTCGCTGGTGGCCGTGCCCAGGGTCGCGACGGCATTGCGCAGGCCTTGCTGGGCCAGGGCTATCACGTCCATGTAGCCCTCGACGACGATGATTTCGTCGAGGTTGCGGTTGTTCTTGCGCGCTTCGAACAGGCCGTAGAGTTCCTGGCCCTTATGGAACACTGGGGTTTCCGGGGAGTTCAGGTACTTCGGCTTGTCATCGCCCAGCACCCGGCCGCCAAAGGCGATGATCCGCCCGCGCGTGTCGCGGATCGGAAACATGACCCTGTCGCGGAAGCGGTCGTAGCGCTTGCCGGTTTCGGCGTTTTCGATCAGCAGGCCTGCGTCGATCATGGCGCGCTGCTGCAGCGTGTCGCTGCTTAGATGCTTGTACAGGTTGTCCCAGCCGGGCGGGGCGAAGCCGAGGCCGAAATCCCGGGCGATTTCGCCAGTCAGGCCGCGGCCCTTGAGGTAATCCACCGCGGCCTTGCGCGCCGGGTGGCTCTTGAGGGCCTGGCGATAGAAATCGGCCGCCGCCGTCAGTAGTGGGTAGAGCGGTGAGTCGGTCGGTTGGCGCGGCTTGTGCGGTCGACCGCTTTCCTCGCGGGGAATTTCCATGCCGGCGGCTTTGGCCAGTTCTTCGACGGCCTGGGGGAAGTCCAGGTTGTCGTGGTCCATGATGAAGCCGAGGGCATTGCCGCCCGCGCCGCAACCGAAGCAATAGTAGAACTGCTTGTCGGGGCTGACGCTGAAAGAGGGCGTTTTCTCTTTGTGAAACGGGCAGCAGGCCGTGTAGTTCTTGCCTGCTTTCTTCATTTGCAGGCGAGAGCTGACCACGTCGACGATGTCGGTGCGGTTCAGGAGGTCGTCAATAAAGCTCTGGGGAATCAGCCCGGCCATGGCGTTCTCATCATCACTGCGCGAAATATGGACCCGAAATCGGCAGGCGTAACCGGGTCTGGGTTTGAGGCACGCTGAATCGGTGGCTCGACCGGGTCGTCTGCATCATCGCTGTCGGGAAGTGTATCTGCCGATAATCCACTGACGTTAATAACTATCAGTATTCGACTGTTTGAATGTGTTGCGCTGAGTCCGGTAACGGCCGGTCAGGCCTCGGATAGCTCATGAAGCGGGCACGCAGGCAGGTGCCTTGGGCTGATCGTCGTTAGAGGAATCAGGGTGTGCTCGTCGGTAGCCTTGGAAGGCTCGTCAGGAAAGACGTGCACCGCTGGCAAAAGAGCCAGGTCTGACGCGGTGAAACGGTTGTCTTGGTCGCGTCTGCGGCTTTGACGGTGAAGCATCAAGCGTTATTCCGCAAATGCCATAAGCCCGGCTTGAAGGCCGGGCTTGGCAGAAGCTTGCTACGGACGTCTGTGTATTAGTACAGACGTACGGCGCGGCGCTGTTCGCGCTGAACTTTCTTGGCGTGACGCTTAACAGCGGCTGCTGCCTTGCGCTTACGCTCAGAAGTCGGCTTCTCGTAGAATTCGCGGCTACGAACTTCAGCCAGAACACCGGCTTTTTCGCAGGAGCGCTTGAAACGACGCAGAGCTACGTCGAAGGGTTCGTTCTCTTTTACTTTGACGGCTGGCATCCAGAGCTACCTTCATTCATTACCGGGGTCAACATCCTCGCGGCAAAAGAGCACTTGAAGACGTCGGTTTTTAAGGGTTGCGGATGTTAACCCCTCAACGCTCGGAATGCAAAGCCTCTGATCGAAAACCGCTGGTCGGGGCACAACGCGGCGACTATTATGCGCGCCTTCGAATTCAGCCTCTACAAGGCGCAAACCCATGCTAGTACTGGGATTAGAAACCTCCTGCGATGAAACCGGTGTCGCACTTTACGACAGTGAGCGCGGCCTGCTGGCCGATGCGCTGTTCAGCCAGATCGACCTGCACCGCGCCTACGGCGGGGTAGTGCCCGAACTTGCCTCCCGCGATCACGTCAAGCGCATGCTGCCCTTGATCCGCCAGGTCCTGGCCGAAGCCGGCTGCATGCCGACCGAGATCGACGGCATCGCCTACACTGCCGGCCCGGGCCTGGTGGGCGCGTTGCTGGTGGGCGCTTCCTGTGCCCAGGCGCTGGCCTTTGCCTGGGATATTCCAGCCCTGGGCGTGCATCACATGGAAGGCCACTTGCTGGCGCCGATGCTGGAGGCGCAACCGCCACAATTCCCGTTCGTCGCTTTGTTGGTATCGGGTGGCCATACACAGCTCATCCGGGTCGATGGCATCGGCCAATACGAGCTGCTCGGCGAAACCCTCGACGATGCCGCCGGCGAAGCATTCGACAAGACTGCAAAAATGATGGGGCTCAATTATCCCGGTGGGCCGGAAATTTCCCGGCTTGCAAACCAAGGGGTCGATGGGCGCTTCGTGTTCCCGCGGCCGATGTGCGACCGCCCCGGCCTGGATTTCAGTTTCAGTGGGCTGAAGACTTTCGCCCTGAACACCTGGCAGCAGTGTGTCAGCGCCGGGGACGACAGTGAGCAAGCCCGTTGCGACATCTCGCTGGCGTTCCAGCAGGCCGTGGTGGAGACTTTGACCATCAAGTGCAAGCGTGCCCTGAAGCAGGCCGGCCTCAAGCGCCTGGTGATCGCCGGGGGCGTGAGTGCGAACAAGGCCTTGCGCACATCGCTGGAGAAAATGCTCGGTGACATGAAGGGCGACGTTTACTACGCCCGGCCGGAGTTCTGCACAGATAACGGCGCAATGATTGCTTTTGCCGGCTGCCAGCGTTTGCAAGCCGGTCAGCAGGAAAGCCTGGCAATCAGTGTGCAGGCGCGCTGGCCCATGGAGCAGTTGGCACCTCTGTGAAACGGTATTTAAAAATGCCGTTCGCGCCCGGCGAACAGGTCGCGTAGATTGCCTCGGTGGCGCCAGACGATCAGTGCAACCAGCACGGTCATTGGCAGCAAGGCCGCCGGTTCCTGCCAGGCCAGCAATGGCAGGGTCAACGGCGTGGCGATCAGCGCGGCCAGGGAGCTGGTGCGGGTCAGGTAGAACGTCAGCAGCCAGGCACAGACAGCCAGCAGGGCGGCGGGCGGGTACAGGCCCAGCAGCATGCCGGCGGCGGTGGCGACACCCTTGCCGCCACGGAAACGGAAGTACAGTGGGAACAAGTGGCCGATGACGGCGCAGACGCCGATCCAGGCCTGTTGCTGCAACGAGAGCCCTGCAAGGCTGGCGATCAATACCGGGACAAGGCCTTTGCAGAGGTCGCCCAGCAGGGTCAGGATGGCGAGTTTGCGTCCGGCCAGGCGCAGCATGTTGGTGGCGCCGGCATTGCCTGAGCCACTCATTCGCGGATCCGGGCGACCGGTCAGGCGGCTGAGCAAAATGGCGAAGGACAGCGAGCCGAGCAGGTAGGCGAGAATCGCCAGTAACCAAAACATGCTAACTATTCCGGGCGAGGACGCCCTGATTCTAACGGGGCATCGCGCCCTTGTCGTGCTGCGGAGAAGAGTGCTTGGACAGAGTGTTTATCGAGGGCCTGGAAGTCGACACGGTAATCGGTGCCTACGACTGGGAGCGAGGTATCCGACAGTGCTTGCGGCTTGACCTGAGCTTCGCCTGGGACAACCGCCCGGCCGCCGCGGGCGACGACCTGACCCTGGCACTCGACTATGCCAGCGTCTCGTCGCGCATCCAGGCGTTTGCCGAACAAGCGCAGTTCCAGTTGGTCGAGACCTTCGCCGAACGACTGGCCCAGGAGCTGATGGACGAGTTCAAGATCACCTGGCTGCGTCTGAAGGTGACCAAGCCTGGCGCCGTACCGGCGGCCAGCGGCGTTGGCGTGGAGATCGAGCGCGGATGTCGCTGACTCAGGTTTTTCTCGGGCTCGGCAGCAATATCGAGCGCGAAACCCATTTGCGCGCCGGTCTTGAGGCCTTGGCCGGTTTTCTCGTGGACATGCGCTGTTCGGCCGTGTTCGAGAGCCAGCCGGTGGGGATCAAGAGCGGGCCGTTCTTCAATTTTGTCGTCTCGGCCTTCACGGACCTGCCGCTGATGGAGTTGGATCGTCGCCTCAAGTTCATCGAGGCGGACAACGGTCGCTATGCGCCGGACCGCAAGGGGCTGCCACTGGATATCGACGTGTTGTTGTATGGCGAACAGGTCGGCAACTTCGACGGGCTGATCCTGCCACGTACGGAAATCCTCAAGAACGCCTTCGTCTTGTGGCCTTTGTCGTTGATCGCGCCGGATCGGGTTCACCCAGGAGTGGGCAAAAGCTTCGCCACGTTGTGGGAAGAGTCGCAGATCGACCAGGTGCTGGCGCCGGTGGCTTTCGAGTGGCGCGGCCAGCAGCTTACGCCGTCCAGCCTGCTGTGAGGCGCCTGCCGCCATCGCGAGCAAGCTCGCTCCCACAGAGGATTTCAGTCGAACACAAGACATGTGTCCACTGAGAGTCACTGTGGGAGCGAGCTTGCTCGCGATGACGGCGGAACATCCAGCCAAAATACAAACTGACACGACCTCCCGTCAGCTCGCCGCTTCTTTGTAGCTTTTCAATGCCTTGAGCCGCTCACGCTTGATCGCCTCACCCAGCTCCGGCCCCTTGAAGCCTTTTTCCAGCAAAGGCTGCACCGCCACTGAGCGGGCCGCTGCCGCAGCGCCCCGCAGATAATCAGCCTGTGGATAACTTCGCTGCTCAAGCCCCTTGCGCCCGCGCGCGTCCATCTCGCAGGCCGCAATGAATTCCTCGAAGCGCTGGGGCCGACGGTACACATCAAAACTTTGTAGCAGTTCAAGCAGGGTAGATGCCTTCAGTTCAAGCGCGCGATGACCATGGGTATGGTACTGGCCCACCAATAACGCCAGTTCCTGGCAGTCGCGCGGCGCCTTGAAGCGCTCGTTTACGACTTTGATCAGCTTCAAGCCCGTGTGCTCATGGGCGATGTGTCGCGGCCATTCGTGCTGGGGCGTCAGGCCTTTACCCAGGTCATGGAGCAGGCAGGCCCAGCGGACCGTCAACGGCTGTTGATGCAGTGCCGCCTGTTCCAACACGCTCAGGGTATGGACGCCGGTATCGATTTCCGGGTGATGGGCTTCAGGTTGTGGCACGCCAAACAGCGCGTCGACTTCGGGCATCAAGACCTTGAGGGCCGTGCAGTCGCGCAAGACCTGGATAAATACCTGCGGTTGCTTTTCCATGAGGGCGCGGGAAATTTCTTTCCAGCTGCGCTCGGCCGTCAACGCCTCCAGTTCGCCGGACTCGCTGAGCTGGCGCATCAGCTCAAGGGTTTCGCTCGCCACCTTGAAACCCAGCGGCGCATAACGCGCGGCAAAGCGGGCAACCCGCAGGACTCGGAGCGGATCTTCGGCGAAAGCGGGGGAAACGTGACGCAGCACCCGGGCTTCGAGATCGCGTTGGCCGTGGTACGGATCGGTCAAGTTGCCATGGTCATCTTCAGCCATGGCGTTGATGGTCAAGTCCCGGCGGACCAGGTCTTCTTCCAGAGTGACTTCAGGGCTGGCATGGAACACGAAGCCGCCATAGCCGCGGCCGCTTTTGCGCTCAGTGCGGGCGAGGGCGTATTCCTCGCCGGTCTTCGGGTCGAGGAATACCGGAAAGTCGGCCCCCACGGGGCGAAAACCCTTGGCGAGCATTTCCTCGGCGGTGGCTCCCACGACGACCCGATCGACGTCGGTGATGGGAATGCCCAGCAGGCGATCGCGTACGGCGCCGCCAACTTTATAGATCTGCATAAAAAACCTCCGTTGGTCCGACAGGATAACCTTTGCGTCGGACGTCCGGAGGCGAAAACGGGATCAAAGATGAATGACGGCCAAGTCCAGGCGGCCATAATCGCCTTCGGCTTGTTCGCCCCTGGGCGGTACATGATGGGTTTTCATCACTTGGTCGCCTTGCAGGGTTTCCAGGTGGATGTCGAAGCCCCAGAGGCGATGCAGGTGCTTGAGCACTTCATCGGTGGAGTCACCCAGTGGTTTGCGGTTGTGGGCCTGGTGCCGCAGGGTCAGCGAGCGGTCTCCGCGGCGGTCGATGCTGTAGATCTGCACGTTGGGCTCGCGATTACCCAGGTTGTACTGCGCCGCCAGGGTTTCGCGGATGATGCGATAGCCGCTCTCATCGTGAATGGCGGGTACCACCAGGTCATCTTTCTGGTCGTCATCCAGGATGCTGAACAGTTTCAGGTCGCGGATCACCTTGGGCGAAAGGTACTGCAGGATAAAACTTTCGTCCTTGAAGCTGCTCATGGCGAATTTAATGGCGGACAACCAGTCCGAACCGGCGATTTCCGGGAACCAGCGACGATCTTCCTCGGTAGGGTTCTCGCACATGCGCCGAATGTCGCGGTACATGGCGAAACCCAGTGCGTAAGGATTGATGCCGCTGTAGTACGGGCTGTCGAAGCCAGGTTGGAACACCACGCTGGTGTGTGACGTCAGGAACTCCATCATGAAGCCGTCGGTGACCAGGCCTTCGTCGTACAGGTCGTTCATCAGCGTGTAGTGCCAGAACGTGGCCCAGCCTTCGTTCATTACCTGGGTTTGGCGCTGTGGATAGAAATACTGGGCGATCTTGCGCACGATGCGCACGATTTCCCGCTGCCACGGTTCCAGCAGCGGCGCATGTTTTTCAATGAAATAGAGAATGTTCTCCTGGGGCTCGGCAGGGAAGCGGGCGTTGTCTTTTTCGTTGTACTTGTCCGCACCCTTGGGAATGGTGCGCCATAGATCGTTGATCTGTTTTTGCAGGTGTTCTTCTCGGTCCTTCTGGCGCCGGCGTTCTTCTTCGGCGGAAATCGGATACGGTCGTTTGTAGCGGTCCACGCCGTAGTTCATCAGGGCGTGGCAGGAGTCCAGCAGGTCCTCCACCGCGTCGATACCGTGGCGCTCCTCGCATTGCATGATGTACTGCTTGGCGAACACCAGGTAGTCGATGATCGAACTGGCATCGGTCCAGGTGCGGAACAGGTAGTTGCCCTTGAAGAAGCTGTTGTGCCCGTAGCAGGCATGCGCCACCACCAGTGCCTGCATGCAGATGGTGTTTTCTTCCATCAGGTAGGCGATGCAGGGGTCGGAATTGATCACGATCTCATAGGCCAGCCCCATCTGGCCGCGGCTGTAGGATTTCTCTGTGCTGAGGAAGTGCTTGCCGTAGGACCAGTGGTGATAGCCCAGCGGCATGCCGACCGACGCGTAGGCGTCCATCATTTGCTCGGCGGTGATCACCTCGATCTGGTTCGGGTAGGTGTCGAGGGCATAACGGTCCGCGATACGGCTGATTTCGCGGTCGTAGGCCTTGATCAGCTCGAACGTCCATTCGGAGCCGGTGGAAATGGGCTGGCGTTTCTGCTCTTTTTTGGCGGTCATGTCACTAACCTGCGCTGGAAGAGTTCACGGAAGACCGGGTAGATATCCCCGGCCGAGACCAGTTGCTGTTGGGCAAATGTGTCGGAAAATGCTTCGGCAATCCGTTCGTATTCGTACCACAATGCCTGGTGTTCCCGTGGAGTAATTTCCACATAGGTGTAGTACTGGACGAACGGCATGATCTGGTTGATCAGGATGTCACGGCAGATTGGTGAATCGTCGTTCCAGTTGTCACCGTCCGACGCCTGGGCCGCATAGATGTTCCATTCGTTGGCGGGGTAGCGTTCGGCCATGATTTCCTGCATCAGCTTCAGGGCACTGGAGACAATGGTGCCGCCGGTTTCCCTGGAGTAGAAGAACTCCTCTTCATCCACTTCCCGGGCGCTGGTGTGGTGGCGGATGAACACCACATCGATCTTGTCGTAGTTCCGTTTCAGGAACAGGTACAGCAGGATGAAGAAGCGCTTGGCGATGTCCTTGGTGGCCTGGGTCATGGAGCCGGAAACGTCCATCAGGCAAAACATCACCGCCTTGGAGCTGGGGTTTGGCTGTTTCACCAGCAGGTTGTACTTGAGGTCGAACGTATCGAGGAACGGGACGCGGTGGATGCGTGCGCTGAGTTTCTCGATTTCCGCTTCGAGGTCCTGAATGTCGCCGAAATTGTCGGGTTCTTCGCGTTTCAGGCGAGCCAGTTCTTCCTTGGCTTCGCGCAGTTTGGCCCGGCTGCTGCCCGACAGCGCGATGCGTCGGGCGTGGGCCGAACGAAGGGTGCGGATGATGTTGATGCGTGACGGGTTGCCTTCATTGCTGATACCGGCACGCACGGTCTTGAAGGTGTCGGTACCGGTCAGGTTGCGCTTGACCAGGTTCGGCAGCTCCAGGTCCTCGAACATGAACTCCAGGAATTCCTCCTGGGTGATCTGGAAGACAAACTCATCCATGCCTTCGCCGGAATTGCCGGCCTTGCCAGGGCCCTTGCCGCCACCGCCGCCCTGGGGCCGGGGGATGTGCTCGCCACTGGTGAATTCCTTGTTGCCAGGGTGCACGACGGTCTGTTTGCCGCCGCGACCATGGTGAAGCACCGGCTCGTCGATGTCGCGGCCGGGGATGCTGATCTGCTCGCCGTGTTCCATATCGGTAATGGAGCGCCGGCTGACCGCCTCTTCGACGGCCTTCTTGATGTGGTCGCGGTAACGCCGCAGAAACCGCTGGCGGTTCACCGTGCTCTTGTTCTTGCCATTAAGGCGTCGGTCGATCACATAGCTCATAGGCCCCTCCAGGGGAGC
>NZ_JACNDD010000095.1:0-25760 GCF_017351395.1 Pseudomonas sp. FW305-28 | reverse complement strand
CCCTACAAAATAAAACAATTTCCTTATATTTCAGCCAGTTACACACCTGGCACAAAACTCGCTAAAGCCTCTCCCACAGCGTCACCACAACAATAACAATCCAGGAGACACACCATGAGTGTGATCATTGCCTTGGCAGCTCTCGCGCTGCTGATGGTTGCCGCCTACCGTGGCTACAGCGTTATCCTCTTTGCCCCCATCGCCGCCCTCGGTGCCGTCCTGCTCACCGACCCTTCCGCCGTCGCCCCCGCATTCACCGGGGTGTTCATGGAGAAAATGGTCGGCTTCATCAAACTGTATTTCCCGGTGTTCCTGCTCGGCGCGGTGTTCGGCAAGCTGATCGAGCTGTCGGGGTTCTCCCGCTCCATCGTCGCCGCGGCGATTCGCTTGCTGGGGACGCGCCAGGCCATGCTGGTGATCGTGCTGGTCTGCGCCCTGCTGACCTATGGCGGCGTGTCGCTGTTTGTGGTGGTGTTCGCGGTGTACCCGTTCGCCGCCGAGATGTTCCGCCAGAGCAATATCCCCAAGCGTCTGATCCCGGCCACCATCGCCCTCGGCGCATTCTCCTTCACCATGGACGCCCTGCCCGGCACGCCGCAGATCCAGAACATCATCCCCAGCACGTTCTTCAACACCACCGCCTGGGCCGCACCGTGGCTGGGGGTGATCGGTACGATCTTCGTGTTCAGCCTCGGCATGCTGTTTTTGCAACGCCAGCGCAACAAGGCCCAGCGTGCGGGCGAAAGCTACGGCACCGAGCTGCGCAACGAGCCGGAAACCGCCGAAGACATCAAGCTGCCGAACCCGTGGATCGCCGTTTCGCCACTGCTGGCGGTGGGCATCATGAACCTGCTGTTTACCCAGTGGATCCCACAGTGGTACGGCAAGACCCACAGCCTGGCGCTGCCGGGCATGGCCACACCGGTGACCAGCGACATCGCCAAGCTCACCGCGATCTGGGCAGTGCAGGCGGCGTTGCTGGTGGGCATCATCATGGTCTTGCTGTTCGGCTTCCGGGCCATTCGCAGCAAACTGGCCGAAGGCAGCAAGAGTGCCGTGGGCGGTGCGTTACTGGCGGCGATGAACACCGCTTCGGAATACGGCTTCGGCGCGGTCATCGCCTCCTTGCCGGGCTTCCTGGTGCTGGCCGACTGGCTCAAGAACATTCCCAACCCGCTGGTCAACGAAGCGGTGACGGTCACGCTGCTGGCGGGCATCACCGGCTCCGCCTCGGGCGGCATGAGCATCGCCTTGGCGGCGATGTCTGAAAGTTTTATCAGCGCCGCCCACGCCGCCAACATCCCCTTGGAAGTGCTGCACCGGGTGGCCGCCATGGCCAGCGGCGGCATGGACACCCTGCCCCACAATGGCGCGGTGATTACCCTGCTGGCGGTGACCGGGCTGACCCACCGCGAAGCCTACAAAGACATTTTCTGCATTACGCTGATCAAGACCCTCGCGGTGTTCTTCGTGATCGCTGTGTTCTACGCCACTGGCATTGTGTGAGGTTCCCATGACAACTGCTCTTTCGGGCAAGACCGCCCTGGTCACCGGTTCTACCAGCGGCATCGGCCTGGGCATCGCCCTGAGCCTGGCCAAGGCCGGCGCCAACCTGATCCTCAACGGCTTCGGCGATGCCTCGGCGGTGATCGCCGAGGTCAAACAATTCGGCGGTAAGGTCGGTCATCATCCGGCCGATGTCAGCGACCCGGCGCAGATCGCCGACATGCTCGCCTACGCCGAGCGCGAGTTCGGCGGCGTGGACATCCTGGTGAACAACGCCGGGATCCAGCACGTGGCCGCCGTGGAGGACTTCCCGGTGGAACGCTGGGACTCGATCATTGCCATCAACCTGTCCTCGGTGTTCCACGCCACGCGCTTGAGCCTGCCGGGCATGCGGGCCAAGGGCTGGGGCCGGATCGTCAACATCGCCTCGGTGCATGGCCAGGTCGGCTCGGTGGGCAAGGCGGCGTATGTCGCGGCCAAGCATGGGGTGATCGGCCTGACCAAGGTGGTCGGCCTGGAGACCGCCACCAGCAACGTGACCTGCAACGCCATCTGCCCGGGCTGGGTGCTGACACCGCTGGTGCAAAAACAGATCGACGACCGCATTGCCGCCGGCGTTGACCCGCAACAGGCGCAGCATGATCTGCTGGCCGAGAAACAACCGTCCCTGGAATTCGTCACCCCGCCGCAACTGGGGGAACTGGTGCTGTTCCTGTGCAGCGAAGCCGGCAGCCAGGTGCGCGGCGCGGCGTGGAATATCGATGGTGGGTGGTTGGCCCAGTAAGGTCCTGCGACTCCTTGTGGCGAGGGGATTTATCCTCGTTCTGTGGGAGCAAGGCTTGCCCGCGATGAACGAAAACGCGGTTTAGCTGTTAAACCGCGGTGCGGCCATCGCGGGCAAGCCTTGCTCCCACAGAGAGGGGATAAATCCCCTCGCCACAGGATTGGGTCGCTCTATAGTGTGTACATAAGAAAACAAGAGGCCCCCCATGTCCGACCTCCTCTGGCAACCCAGCCCCGAACGCATCGCCCAGTCGCGCATGAACGCCTTTCGCCAGTTCGTCAACGCGCGGCATCACCTGCAACTGAACGACTACCCCGCCCTGCACGCCTGGAGCATCGACCAGCGCGAAGCCTTCTGGCAGGCCATCGTCGACTTCTTCGAGATCCGCTTTCACCACGCTCCCGACGCGGTACTGGTGGAAGGTGCGCAAATGCCCAGCGCCCAGTGGTTCCCTGGCGCCACGCTGAACTTCGCCGAACACCTGCTGCGCCGCCGCGATGACGCCGTCGCGGTGGTGGCACTGGGCGAAAACGGCGGCCAGGAACAACTGACCTGGGCCGAACTCGCCGCCCATGTCGCCGGCCTGCAGAAAAGCCTGCAAGCCGCTGGCGTCACCCGGGGCGACCGGGTCGCCGCCTGCATGCCCAACACCTGGCAGACGTTGGTGGGCATGCTCGCCAGCACCAGCCTGGGCGCCATCTGGTCGTGCTCGTCACCGGACTTCGGCACCCAGGGCGTCATCGACCGGTTCGGCCAGATCGAGCCCAAGGTGCTGATCACCTGCGCCGGTTATCGCTACGCCGGCAAGGTCATCGACCAGCGGGCCAAGGTCAATGAAATCCTCGAACGGCTGCCGTCGCTGCAACAACTGATCGTGTTGCCTTATGCCCAGCCTGACGCCCGCCTCGAGGACTTCAAGACCCCGGCCGCGATCGCGTTGTGGAACGACTTTTATCAACGCGGTGGCGAACCGGCATTCGTCAGCGTTCCGTTCGACCACCCGCTGTACATCCTGTACTCCAGCGGCACCACCGGCGTGCCGAAGTGCATCGTCCACGGCACCGGTGGCGTGTTGCTGCAACACGTCAAGGAACATGGCCTGCACGTCGACCTCGGCCCCGAGGATCGGCTGTTCTACTACACGACCTGCGGCTGGATGATGTGGAACTGGCTGGTATCGGCCCTCGCCGTGGGTAGCGCGGTGGTGCTCTACGATGGCTCGCCGTTCCACCCCGGCCCCGAGCGCTTGCTGGACCTGATCGATCAGCAGCGCATCAGCGTCTTCGGCACCAGCCCCAAATTCCTCGCCGCCCTGGAAAGCGAAGGCCTCAAGCCCCGGCAGACGCACCGCTTGGACAGCCTGAAAACCCTCCTGTCCACCGGTTCGGCGCTGGCCCCCCATAGCTACGACTACGTGTACCGGGACGTCAAACCCGACGTCTGCCTCGCCTCGATGTCCGGCGGCACCGACATCGTCTCCTGCTTCGTCAACGGCAACCCACTGTCCCCGGTGCGCCGGGGCGAAATGCAGGGCAAGAGCCTGGGCATGGCCGTGCAGGTCTGGAACGAGGCCGGCAACCCGGTCATCGGGGAAAAAGGCGAGCTGGTGTGCACTCGGCATTTCCCGGCGATGCCCATTGGTTTATGGAACGACCCTCGGCAGGAAAAACTCCGCGCGTCCTACTTCGCCCAGTTCCCCGGGGTGTGGGCCCAAGGCGACTACGCCGAGGAACTGCCCCACGGTGGCCTGTTGATCCATGGGCGCTCCGACGCCGTGCTCAACCCTGGCGGCGTGCGCATCGGCACGGCAGAGATCTATCGGCAGGTGGAAAAGGTCGAGCAGGTGCTGGACAGCATTGCCATCGGCCAGCAATGGCAGGGCGATGTCCGGGTGGTGCTGTTCGTGCGCCTGCGCGATGGCGTGACGCTGGATCAAGCCCTGGAACAACGGATTCGCCAGGTCATCCGGACCCACACCACACCACGGCATGTGCCGGCGAAGATCCTCGCGGTCAGTGATATTCCGCGGACCATCAGCGGCAAGGTGGTGGAGTTGGCGGTGCGCAACGTGGTGCATGGCGAGGTGGTGAAGAACACCGATGCCTTGGCCAACCCCGAGGCGTTGGAGCAGTTTAGGGACCGGCCGGAGCTTGCGAGCTGACCGTGAGGGCCTCATCGCGAGCAAGCTCGCTCCCACAGTGGATCTCCGGTGACTGGCAGACCCCATGTGGGAACGAGTTCGCTCGCGATGAACGATAACCCGATCAATCCATAAGCCCCCACTCACCCGCTGCCGGATCGGCCGGTGGCGCCACCGCCCCCGACTCGGTATGCAGCTTCAAACGCAACCGCAGGTTGTTCGCCGAATCGGCATTTTTCAGCGCCTCCTCCTCGTCGATGGCGCCTTCGACCACCAGGTTGAACAAGGCCTGGTCAAAGGTTTGCATGCCCAGTTCCTCTGACTTTTCCATGATGCCCTTGAGCTCGCCAAGCTCGTTGCGCCGGATCAGGTCGGCCACCGTGGGCGAACCCAACATGACTTCCACCGCCGCCCGCCGCTGGCCGGTGCGGGTACGCACCAGGCGTTGGGAAACGAACGCCTTGAGGTTGTTGCCCAGGTCGTTCAACAACTGCGGCCGGCGCTCTTCCGGAAAGAAATTGATCACCCGGTCCAGGGCCTGGTTGGCGTTATGGGCATGCAAGGTGGAAATCACCAAGTGCCCGGTGTCGGCAAACGACAGGGCATGTTCCATGGTTTCCCGATCGCGGATTTCGCCGATCAGCACCACGTCCGGCGCCTGGCGCAAAGTGTTTTTCAGGGCCGCATGAAAACTGCGGGTGTCGACACCGACTTCCCGTTGGTTGATGATGGATTTCTTGTGCCGATGGATATACTCCACCGGGTCCTCGATGGTGATGATGTGGCCGCTGCTGTTGCGATTGCGGTAATCAATCAGCGCCGCCAGGGAAGTCGACTTGCCCGAACCTGTCGCGCCGACGAACAGCATCAACCCCTGTTTCTGCATGATGCTGTCCAACAGCACCCGGGGCAGTTTCAGGTCCTCGAAGCGCGGGATGTCCAGCTTGACGTTGCGGATCACCATGGACACGTCATTGCGCTGCTTGAAGACATTGACCCGGAACCGCCCGACGCCGGCCAGGGAGATTGCCAGGTTCATTTCCAGTTCCCGATCGAACTCAAGGCGCTGTTCGGCGTCCATCAAAGACTCGGCGAGCCGGGCAATGTCGCCGACCTTGAAGGCCTCGTTACCCAAGGGCTTGAGCACGCCCTCGAAACGCGCGCACGGCGGTGCCCCCGTAGACATGTAAAGATCGGAACCATTCTGGCTCGCCAGGATTCGCAACAACGGATCGATTTCCATGGATTGAAACTTCCGCGAGACATCAATGAAACAAGTTGAGCCGAACATGAAACCCTTCAGACCCGCCCGCACTTACTTTCCTCAAAGGATAGTAGACGCCGTGGTACAGACACGACAGCCAGGGATCGCGTGATGAACGCGACACCCGCCGGCAATGATGCCCAGCGCCTGGTCAGCCAGGTGGACTGGGCCCAGACCCCATTGGGCACTGAACGAAATTGGCCCCAGAGCCTGTGCACCGCCGTGGACATCGTGCTCCATTCGCCGATGCCGATGGCCTTGCTGTGGGGCGCGCAGCTGACCCATCTCTACAACGACGCCTTCGGCCGACTGAGCGGTGACAAGCACCCCCGGGCGTTCGGCCAGCCGACCCATGCAGCATGGCCCGAACTCAAAGGGGCAACCCAAGGGATTTACCACCGCGTGTTGCAAGGCCAGACGCACACCTGCCGCGACCAGCACTGGCGCGTGCCCTTCGCCGGTCGCCTCTGCGATGTCTGGCTGGACCTGACCTACAGCCCGGTGCATGACGAAAGCGGCAGCGTCGCCGGCATCCTGGTCACCGCCATCGAGACCAGCGAACGCCGCCGCCTGGCCATGGAATTCGAACGGCGCTCCGAGGCCAGCCTCAAGGCCCAGCACGAAAGCGAAGAGCGCCTGCAACTGGCCCTGGCCGCCGCCGACGCGCTGGGCACCTGGGATTGGGACATCAGCGAAGACCGCTTCATTGCCGACGCCCATTTCGCCCTGCTGCATGGCGTCGACCCGAACCTGTCGCGCCAGCTGCCCATCAGCGCCTACCTCGAAGGCGTGCATCCCGAGGACCGGGCGATGGTTGCCCGCAGCATCAAGCACTGCATTACCCATGGCACCGAATACGCCGAAGAGTACCGGCTGTTGCAGCCCAACGATGAATTACTCTGGGTGTACGTGCGCGGCCGTTGCTACAAGGACCGCCACGGCCGACCCAAGCGTTTTCTGGGCGCGGCCCTGGACCTGACCGAACGCAAGCGCACCGAGCAAGCCCTGCGCCAGAGCCAGACCGAGCTGCAGTTGATCATCAACGCTATGCCGATCCTCATCAGCTACGCGGACCGCGAAGAGCGCTTCCGGCTGAACAACAGCGCCTACCTGGACTGGTACGGCCTGACCCCGCAAGAGCTCTACGGCAAGACCATCCGCGAAGTGCTCGGCGAAGAGGCCTATGCCGCCCGCGCCCAACAGATCGCCGATGCCCTGGCCGGCAAACCGTGCAGCTTCACCTTGCAGATGGACCATCGCGACGGTCGCCCGCGCCATGCACTGATCAACTACTTGCCTCGCCACGGGACGGACGGGGCGGTGAACGGTTTCTACATCTTCGTGATCGACGAGACCGAGAGCCGGAAAACCGAGGAAGCCCTGCGCAACCTCAACGAAACACTGGAGGAACGGGTCATCGCCCGGACCCGGCAACTGGCCGAAGCCAACCATCGCCTGCAAAGCGAGATGTTCGAACGCGAGCGCGCCGAAGAAGCCCTGCGCCATGCGCAGAAAATGGAGGCCGTGGGCCAACTCACCGGCGGCATTGCCCATGACTTCAACAACATGCTCACCGGCATCCTCGGCAGCCTCGACCTGATGCAACGCTACATCGCCGCCGGCCGCACCGCCGAGATCGGGCGCTTCACCGAAGCGGCGGTGTCCTCGGCCAACCGCGCCGCGGCCCTGACCCATCGGCTGCTGGCGTTTTCCCGCCGCCAGTCCCTGGACCGCAAGCCGCTGGACGCCAACGAGCTGGTGCGTTCGCTCGAAGACCTGCTGAGCCGGACCACCGGCGATCACATCGTGCTGCGGCTGCAACTGACCCCCGAGCTGTGGCCGGTCAGCACCGATGCCAGCCAGTTGGAAAACGCCCTGCTCAACCTGGTGATCAACGCCCGGGATGCCATGCCCGACGGCGGCGAATTGATCGTCGAAACCGCCAACGTCTATCTGGACGGCACTGACATCAATACCCTCGAACCGGTCAAGGTCGGCGACTACGTGATGATCGCGGTCAGCGACAACGGCAGCGGCATGACCCCCGCCGTGCTGGCCAAGGCCTTCGACCCGTTCTTCACCACCAAGCCCATCGGCCAGGGCACCGGCCTGGGCTTGTCGATGATCTACGGGTTTGCCCAACAGTCGGGTGGACACCTCAACCTGGACAGCGTGCCGGGCCAGGGCACACGGGTGCAGTTGTACCTGCCACGCTTGCACGTTGCGCCGGCCCAACAACCCGCCACGGCGGAGACGGTCGACGTACCACCGGCCATCGCCGGGGAAACCGTGTTGCTGGTGGAAGATGAACCGGCGGTGCGCATGCTGGTGCTCGACCTGTTGAAGACCTTGGGCTACACCGCCCTGGAGGCCCAGGACGCCATGACGGCCCTGCCCCTGCTGGAAACGGAGCAGCGCATCGACCTGCTGGTGACCGACGTCGGGTTGCCGGGCATGAATGGCCGGCAACTGGCGGAAATCGCCCGTCAGCACCGCCCGGGGCTGAAAGTGCTGTTCATGACCGGTTACGCGCAGAAAGCCGCCGAACGACAGGGGTTCCTCGACCAGGGCATGGACATGGTCGCCAAGCCCTTCACCCTCGATCTGCTGGCCAACAAGATTCGGACGATGATCAACCATGACAGCTGACTTGAGGCATAATCGCCGCCCCGTCGCACCGTTCAGGTCACCGCTGCAATGAAAGCCCAAGCCCGCCATATCCTGGTGAAAACCGCCGAAGAAGCCGAACAGCTCAAGCAACGCATCGCCAAGGGCGAAGCCTTCGATGTGCTGGCCAAGAAATACTCCACCTGCCCCTCGGGCAAACGCGGCGGCGACCTGGGCGAAGTGCGGCCGGGGCAGATGGTCGGTGCGATCGATGCGGTGATCTTCAAGAAGCCTTTGCGGGTGGTACATGGGCCGATCAAGAGCAAGTTCGGCTATCACCTGGTGCAGGTGTTCTACCGGGATTGAAACCGAGCCTGTGGGAGCGAGCTTGCTCGCGATGGCGACGACACAGTCAACATTTCTGCAAGCTGACCCAGCGCTATCGCGAGCAAGCTCGCTCCCACAGGTTTTGTGCCCACTTATTATTTTGGCATCAACGCCCCCGGCACCTGGATCACCCGGCTCGCCAACAGATGCCCCGACTCGGCCGCCTCCGCCGGAGTACCCCCCAGCAAGCGGCTCGCCAGGTACGCGGCACTGAATGAATCCCCCGCCGCCGTGGTGTCCACCACACGCTCGACCCGTTGGGCGGGAATCTCATAAGACTCGCCATCGCAACGAATCAGGCAGGCCTCGGCACCGCGCTTGAGCACCACCTCGGGCGTGCCGAGCTGCCCATAGGCGGCGAATACCGCGTCAGTGTCCGCATATCCGAACAGTGCCTGCTCGTCTTCCACCGTCAACAGCGCCAATTCCACGTAAGGCAGGACGCTGCGATACGCCGCCCGCGCCGCCTCGATCGAGGCCCAGAGTCTTGGCCGGTAATTATTGTCGAACACCACCTGGGCCCCGCGTCGACGGGCTTCGACCAGGGTTTCGATGAGCCTGGCGCGCCCCTGCTCACCGAGCACCGCCAGGGTCACGCCGCTGAAATACAGCACATCGTAATCCGGCAATGCCGCCAGGATCGGCGCGGCGGCCGGGGTGGTAAAACACTCGCGCACCGCCGCCTCGTTGCGCCAGTAGAGGAATCGCCGCTCCCCCGCCGCATCGGTCTGGATGCAATACAGACCCGGCAGGCGTCCGGGCAAGCGCTGGACCCGTTGCAGACCGATGTTTTCTTCGGCCCAGCACTCACACATGGCATCGCTGAAACTGTCGTCGCCCAAGGCGGTGACGTAATCCACCGCGCCCCTGTCGCCCAAGGCGCGGGACAGGTACACCGCAGTGTTCAGGGTATCGCCGCCGAAGCTTTGCAGCAGGCTGCCGTCGGCGCGTTGTTGCAGTTCGATCATGCATTCGCCGATCAGGGCGATGCGGGGTTTGGGGTGGTTCATGGGGGATCCTGATGGTTCGGTGGTGTCTGGCAGGCCGCCATCGCGAGCAAGCTCGCTCCCACAGTGGATTGCTGTGAATACAAACTCTGTGATCGTCTCGATCCCCCTGTGGGAGCGAGCTTGCTCGCGATAGCCGCGACTCGATCTCAAGCCCTAGAAACACGTCTCCATGCTCTCGACCACCCGCAACTGCTCATCCACCAGGCACCCCACCCGCCACTTGTCGAACGTCAGGCACGGGTGTGAAGTACCAAACGCAATGATGTCGCCCACACGCAGCTCAACCCCGGCCGCCACATTCATGAACGCATGCTGGTCCATCACCGCCGTCACCTTGCAACCGCTGACATCGTCACCCGCTACCGAATCCGATCCGGGCGTGTAGCGCTTGAGCGGCACCGGTAATCCGGCGTCGTAGGCCACGTCGCGCTTGCCCAGGGCGATCACCGCGAAGCCCGGCTCCGGCAGCGATTGCACATGAGCCCAGACTTCCAGGGCCGGACGCAGGCCTTCGTGCAGGTCGCTGCGGCGCTCCAGCACGCAGCACTGGGCTTCCTTGTAGATGCCATGGTCATGGGCCACGTAACTGCCGGGACGCAGCACGCTGAGGAAACGCCCGTGGGCATTCTGGGCTTCGAAGGATTCGGCGATCAGGTCGTACCAGGCCGAACCCGAGGCGGTGATGATCGGCTTGTCGATGGCAAAGGCATCGTCGTCCTGCAACTGCACCGCCAGCCGTACCAACGATGCCGCGAATGCGCGGATGCCACTGATGGCGTGGTCGCCATGGATCACCCCTTCGTAGCCTTCGATACCGGTCAACGCCAGCGCCGGTTGACTGCGAATCGCCTCGGCCAGGGCCAACACCTCGGCCTCGGTCCGGCAGCCGCACCGACCACCGACCACGCCGTACTCGATCATCACGTTCAGCTTCATACCGCGCGAGGCGAAGAACGCCCCCAGGTCCGCGACGTTGTCCGGATGATCGACCATGCAATGGAATTCGAACGCCGGGTCGGCCAGCAGATCGGCGATCAGCGCCATGTTTGGCGTACCCACCAGTTGGTTGGCCATCAGCACTCGACGAACGCCGTGGGCGTAAGCGGCACGGGTCTGCACGGCGGTGGCGAGGGTCAGGCCCCAGGCACCGGCATCGAGCTGGCGTCGAAACAGCGCCGGGGTCATGCTGGTCTTGCCGTGGGGCGCCAGTTCGGCGCCACTGTCGGTGACGAACGCTTGCATCCAGCGAATGTTGTGCTCCAGCGCCGCGCGGTGCAGCACCAGCGCCGGCAGGCTGACGTCCTTGAGCAGATGAGCACCGACGGTGGCCGCACCCTTCTCTACGCCAGCATTGGGAATGACAGAAGACATGTTCGTACTCCTCGCACGCGGCCGCTCGCAGCCGCAGTTATCTATTCATTGATGCGCCGGGCCAGGTTGTTGGCGCTTTCGATCAGCACCCGGCGGTAGTCGGCGTAATTGTTCTTGGCGTCGGCCCGAGGGGCGACGATGCACAGGGTGGCGATGGCCACGCCGCCGGGGTCTTTGACCGGTGCGGCGAAGCAGTGGGTGAAGGTGTCGGCGACGCTGTCGAAAGAGAAGAACCCATCGAGGCCGGCCTGGCGGATTTCCCCGAGGAATTGCTCCAGGGGCAAGCGCTCGCCGTCCGGCAAAATGAAGTCGTCGGGGTCGATCAGGTCAACGATCTGTTGGTCGCTCAAATGCGCCAGCAGCAGGCGCCCGGACGCCGTCCACGGGATCGGCGCGTTTTCACCGATGTCCGATGAAATGCGGAAATGCCGCTCGCCTTCCTTCATCAGCGCGACGGTGTATTTACGCCCGTTGAGCAGGCACATCTGCGCCGTTTCGCGGGTCTGGCGCACGATCTCCTGCAAGGCCTGGTCAGCCTCGCGGCTCAGGTCGAAATGCCGCAGGTGCGCCTGCCCGAGGAAATACAACTGGCGCCCCAGGTAGACGTGACCGTCCTTGCCCACCGGCTCGAGGATGCGGCGCTCCAGCAGCGACGCCACCAGTTCATAGACCGTGGACTTGGGGCTGCCGATGCCGCTGGCGATATCGTTCGGGCGCAGCGGCTGGCCGATTTCCTTGAGGAAATCGAGGATATCGAACGCCCGATCCAGTCCCCGGGCCCGGCGTTTGATGGTGTCTTCGGTCATGTCTCTGGTTCCTGAATTCAATCGTAGGTGCATGTTTTTCATTGTGACGAAAATGCTTTTGTGGCGAGGGAGCTTGCTCCCGCTCGGCTGCGCAGCAGTCGCTTGTCACTTATCGGGCCTGCTTCGCAGGCCAGCGGGAGCAAGCTCCCTCGCCACGATAGGCGTGCTCATCAAGATGAATCAAACAGGCCTTGAAGGACAGTCCTACACCGAATCAGGCCTTTTTCTTGTAGGCCACACAATCGATCTCGACCTTGCAATCGACCATCATGCTCGCCTGCACGCAGGCCCTGGCCGGGGCGTGTTCAGGGCTGAAGTACTCGCCGAACACCTTGTTGAAACTCCAGAAATCCCGCGGGTCATCCAACCACACGCCGCAGCGCACCACGTCCTTGAGCTCATAACCGGCCTCTTCGAGAATGGCGACCAGGTTCTTCATGGTCTGGTGGGTCTGCTCGACGATCCCGCCGACAATGATCTCGCCGTTCACCGCCGGCACCTGGCCGGACACGTGCAGCCAGCCATCGGCCTCCACGGCGCGGGCGAATGGCCGTGGCTGACCGCCGCCTGCGGAGCTGCCGGTGCCGTAGCGCGTAATGCTCATGGGTGTTTCTCCTTACTGAATAAAATTAAAAACGGGTGTTCTTGAGGAATTCCGCCAACCGCGGCGATTGCGGCCGCTCGAACAGTTCCTTCGGTGGACCCTGCTCTTCGATGCGCCCTTGGTTCATGAACACGATCTTGTCGGAGACCTCGAAGGCAAAGCGCATTTCGTGGGTCACCAGCAGCATGGTCATGCCGTCCTCGGCCAGGCCCTTGATCACGTTCAGCACCTCGCCGACCAGCTCCGGGTCCAGGGCCGAAGTCACTTCGTCGAACAGCATCAGGCTGGGGTTCATGGCAATCGCCCGGGCAATCGCCACGCGCTGCTGCTGGCCACCGGACAACTGGCCGGGAAAGTGATCGCGCCGCTCCAGCAGGCCGACCCGCTCCAGCCATTTCTCGGCCAGGGCCACCGCTTCGTCCTTGAGCAGTTTTTTCACCTTGAGCAGACCCAGGGTGACGTTTTGCAACGCGGTCAGGTGCGGGAACAGGTTGAATTGCTGGAAGGCCATACCGGTCATGGCCCGGTGCCGGGCGATGACCTTCTCGGGGTGGCGCACACGCTTGCCGTCGATGTCGTCATAGCCAATGGACTCGCCGTCGAGCACAATCTGCCCGCCCTGGAATTCTTCGAGCATGTTGACGCAGCGCAGCAGCGTGGTCTTGCCCGAACCACTGGAACCGATCAGCGTGACCACGTTGCCGCGCTGCATGCTCAGGTCCACGCCCTTGAGCACTTCCAGCGGGCCGTATTGTTTGCGCAGGCCGCGAATGTCCAGCAACGGCTGGGTGTTGGATAGCTCCGTATTGGAGAGATTCGAAACGTCAGTCACGGCAAGGCCACCCGCTTTTCAATGTGCCGCCCGAGCAATTCGATGGCGTAATTGATGATGAAAAAGAGAAACCCGGCGAACAGGTAAAACTCCAGGGTCATGAAGGTCCGGGCGATGATCTGCTGGGTGCTGAGCAGCAGTTCGGCGACGCCGATCACCGACAACAGGGTCGAGGCCTTGACGATCTCGGTAGAGGAATTGACCCAGGTTGGCAGGATCTGCCGCAACGCCTGGGGCAACAGCACATAGCCCAGCGACTGGTAGAACGTCAGGCCGATGGCCTGGCTCGCTTCCATCTGCCCACGGGGCAGCGCCTGCAAGGCACCGCGCACGATCTCGGCCACATGGGAGCCGCAGAACAGCGTCAGGCCCAGCACGCCGGCCTGGAATGCGCCGATCTGCCAGCCCAGGGCCGGGGCCATGTAGAAGCAGGCCAGCACCAGCACGAACACCGGCGTGCCGCGGATCAGGTCGACGTAAAAGCGAAACGGCGCGCGCATCCAGGTCCGGCCATAGGTCAGCACCAGGCCGGCGACCAGGCCGATCAGCGTGCCCAACACAATCGCCAACAGCGAACACTGCACACTGGTCAGGAAACCGGCCCACAGGGTGTCCCGGGCGACCCACAACTCATGCAACCAACTGGGTGATTCGTACATGGGAGACTCCTAACGGCGGATCGCCAGGCGCTGCTCGAAATACCGCAGCACCATGGCAATGAGGTAACAGGCCGCGACATACAGGGCCGTGGTCACCAGCCAGGTTTCGATCACCCGGTAGCTCTCCACGTTGATCTTGCGGGCGTAATAGGTCAGCTCCGGCACGGCGATCGCCGCCGCCAGGGAGGTGTCCTTGAACAGCGAAATGAAGTTGTTCGACAAGGCCGGCAACACGTTGCGCAGCATCACCGGCACGGTGACGTAGGCCTTCACCTGCCACTCGCCCAGGCCGATGGCCAGCCCCGCTTCCCGCTGCCCCTTGTGAATGCTCAACAGCCCGCCACGGAACACTTCGGTCAGGTAGGCCCCGGCGTACAACGAGAGGGTGATGACGAACGACGGCAGCTTGTCCAGGCGGATGCCCAGGCTCGGCAAGGCGAAGTAGATCAACAGGATCAACACCAGGATCGGTGTATTGCGGATCACCGTGACATACACCGACGCCAGCACCCGCAGGACCCGATGTTTGCTGAGCAGCGCGAACGCCATGGCCAGGCCGATCACGCAACCGATGGCGATCGACACCAGCGCCAGGGAAAGCCCCAGGCCCAGTCCCGCCAGCAAGGTGTCGAAATCGCGCCAGACGGCGGCAAAGTTCAACTGATAATTCATGGTCGGCAGTACCTTCGACGAAGCGCCCGCAAGGGGCGCCCCGGGCTCACAGGGTCATTTGAATTCAACGGGGAAACCAATCGCCGGCGACGGCAACTCGACGCCGAACCACTGCTTGAACGACGCCGCGTAGGTAGGGAATTCCACGCCGGTCATGGCTTCATGCAAGGTGGTGTTGACGAAGTTCAGCCAGTCCTGGTCGCCGCGCTTGACCGCACAGGCGTAGGTTTGCGGGCTCCAGGCATAGGCCGGGCTGCGGTAGCGCCCGGGGTTCTGCACCATCAGGTACTTGACCGAGGATTGGTCGGTGGCGGCGGCATCGGCGCGTCCGGAGTTCACCGCCTGATACATCAGGTCGACGCTGTCGTACTGGTCGACCTTGGCCTTGGGCAGCGCCTGGTGCACCAATTCTTCGGCGTAGACGTTCTGCAGCACCGCCACGGTGACGTCATCGCCCGCGGCCTTGAGGTCTTCGATTTCCTTGTACTTGCTGTTGGCCGGCAGCAGCAGGCCCACGCCTTCGCGGTAGTACGGCAGGGTGAACGCCACTTGCTGGGCGCGACTGGCGGTGACGGTGATGAACTGGCAGCTCATGTCGACCTTGTCGGTCAGCAGGTTGGGAATCCGCGCATCGGACGACTGCACCACGAACTCGACCTTCTCCGGGTCATTGAACAGGCCCTTGGCAACCATGCGCGCAATATCGATATCAAAGCCCTGCAACTTGCCATCCGCTCCCTGGAAGTGCCACGGCGCATTGGTGCTGCCCGTGCCCACGATCAATTTCCCCCGCTGCAGCACGCTGTCCAGCTTGCTGTCGGCCGCCTGGGCGACACCCATGGCAGCCGTCGTGGCCGCGAAGAGAAAAACACACGCTTTGAACAAGGAAGGTCGGCGTTGCATGGCAAGCACTCCAGAATGAGTTTATTCCGCTATACCGGAACATGGTATGTAACAACGGAATAGACAGCAGAAAGTGTGCCACAGGCTTGGAGCGCATGGGTGAGAAAAATGGAAAGTGAATGAAATCAGGGGGATGGAAAAACCAAATGTCCAGGAACGCCCGTGGACCGCTGGCACGCTTGCTACCGTTGGCTACGGCGTCCGGGTACCAAGGCCCCAAATGGAGTGTTTGCGATCCGTTTCGCACCGAAACAGAGCCAGGCACCTGTCAACTCTGACAGTAGCGATGGCCGGCCTGGGTCCTTATCGTTCCTGTCACCGTCGAGGCACAAGGGAGCCGGCCATGAGTTCGCTCATTACTCACGTAGCGTCACAAAAGGACTACCGCCAGGCCCTCAGGACTTGGCGCCCGGTGGTCTTCTATTTCGGCCATCCACACTGTTACGCCTGCGGCTGGGCCGAACCGGTGTTCTGCAAGGTGGCCGAGGCATTTCAGGATCGAGCCATCATCTACAAATTGAGCACCCACGAATCGCCCCGGCATCCGGAAGTCAGCGGGACACCGACCGTGCTGTTCTATAAGGATGGGAAGTTGTGCCGCAAGCTCAAGGGCATCGGTGACCAACCCTCGCTGATGCGCAACTTTGCCGAACACATCGGCCGGACAAAACCTCGGCGCTCGCTTCACCCGACGCGCCATGACGTGAATTGGCTGCGGCAGCGGTTCCAGACTTTGTGCACTGCGGGTCGAGGACGAGCGCTGATGAGGATGCGGGCAACGTTTCGATAACAGTGGGAGCAAGCTCGCGATAGCGGTGGGTCAGCCAATGTCGATGCCCACCGACCTGACGCTATCGCGAGCAAGCTCGCTCCCACAATTGTTCGGCGGTGCGCCTGGTCTATTTGCGCTTGTAGCTCTTGCTGCTGCCAGGCGTTAGGCAATAGACCCCGCCCCGGGGGCCGACGCAGTAATTGCCACTGCCGCATTGGCAACCGTCGGCGGACTTGAGCAGCGACTGCGGGCGCGCCTCGTTCCGAAGCCCCAGCACAGCGGAACAGGACTTCTTCGAAGCACTGATGGAGCCGTCGTTGCAGAGGAAGGTATCGCCGTCACATCCGGCAATACCGCCCTTGCGCCCGGAACACGGTTGATTGGCAGCAAAGGTCGAAGTGCCCAGGGCCAACAACAGGATCGCGACACAGGTGCGAAGTAAAGCGGACGTTCCGTGATAGCGTTTCATGACAGCTTCCTGGCTGATAGATGGCCCTATGCTAGCACCTGATCATCTGCTGCGCCTAACGCCCGCAAAACCTCACCCTGGACAACATCCGCAAATCCCCCTCGCGGTAATAGTCATCACTCCAGCTGTCATCCACTGCCAGTGGCCTGACCTGCTTGAGGGCGAGTTTTTTCGCGAAGTAACGAAAGCGGTAATGCTCATAGAAACGCAGCAGTTCCAGCCCGTAGCGGTCGGCCAGGTCGGTATTGCCCTGAATGATCAGGTAGTTCTCGTCGTTGCCGCTGCTGGCGGCGGCACTGAGGTTGTGGCTGCCGCTGAGGATGGTCGGCGTGTCACTGGTGAAGTCGGTGACGATGGCTTTGGTGTGCACCAGTAGATTGCCCTTCTGGCCTTTCATGTTTTCCCGCAGCCAGCCTTCCAGACCGGTGTTGAGCAACGCGGTGGCGGCGAATTCGGCGGTGCGGTCGGCATGAAAACCGGTGATGCGACTCTTGGTGTTTTGCAGGCCATAGCGCAACACGTCGTCATTGGGCTGGCCGAGCAAGGCGTCGAGGATGCGGTCGGGCAACACAAAGGCGGTGACGAACAACAGGTCTTTTCGTGCCTCCTTGATGATGTCGACGAAGCGATCCAGGTCGCCCTCCCCGGTGCGTGGCGAGAACCCGGCGAACAACGCTTCTTGCGGGGCCATGGCATTGTTCAGGGTCAGCCACTGGCGAGTGGCATCGACGTCCTGGGGCGTTGCCCAGATTTGCTCGAATACCTGGGAATAGCTGCTGCTGATCCGCGGGTCGTCCAGTACATGCACGACGTTGGCCTGGCGGTAGACACCGTTGGCCGTGAAGTTGGTGCTGCCGCACAGCACGGCTTCAGGTTGCAATGAGCCGCTGGCCTCCACCTTGCTCAGCACCATGAACTTGTTATGGAAAATATTGTGGGTAATCCGCCCACGCTTGTTGGCCGCTGGCATGCTTTCGAGGCTGGCTTCGTTGCGCGCCGTGGTGTCGTCTCCCGGCTCGGCGTGATACAGCACCCGTACCTGGGCGCCGCGAGCGTGAGCGGCAGTCACCGCGTCGACGATCACCGGCAATTCGTATTCATAGATGGCGACGTCCAAGGCCCAGCGGGCATCCAGCGCCCGGTCGATGAAACCGGTCAAGCGACCCAGCAAGCCGTTTTCCAACCAGCGACGTGGTGCGTCGGGCCAGTCATCGATGGACAGGTGCTTGTTGGCATTGAGCAACGCGTCCACTTCGGGAAACTTGCGCTGGAACGCCTGGCTGGCGGCCACGGCACGGTTGAAGATGACCCGCTGGTCGACCGGCTGCCCGTCGTCGCTGGTGACGGTGACGGCCAGGGATTCGCCCAATTGCGGCGAATCGGGGCTGCCATAGGCCAGGTGCACGCGATAGTGGATCGTCACGCCGGGGTTGACGGCGTAGTCGGCCCAGCGAAATTTCTGCAGGGGCGCCTTGTCGCTGGGGGTGGCGTGGAACTGGGGAAAGGTGTGGGCCTTGTCGGGGAACGTCAGGCTGTTGAACAGGAACAGCCAGGGCTTGTCCCCCTGCTGTTTCTCGATGGCAAAACCCAGCAAGCCCTTGCGCCGGGGTTCGGCCAGGTCCATGGCGAGCAGCACGCCGTTGGTGCCGGCATAGGCCTTGACCCGAAAATCGTCCTGGGCGTTGGTGACGAGTACGCGCATGGTTCACTCCTGTGAGGGGCTGCTTGAGCATAGTGCAGCGATGCGGGTCAGGTGGGCAGGTCATGGGAACCGAGGGGATGCCATCGCGAGCAAGCTCGCTCCCACAGGGGGCCGGTGTTCATCATTCATGTGTTCACAAAACAGTGTGGGAGCGGGCTTGCTCGCGATGGGGCCCTGACAGTCACAGAACCTTTCAATCAGCCTCATCGATATGCCGATACTCAGCCCCCAACCGCCCCGCCAACTGCCGGGCCCGGCCCAGGCGAATCGGGCCTCTTTCGATGTCGATCAACAGGCACGGGCAATCCAGGGAGGGCAGTGACAGTCCCTCCTTGACACGCCCATCGGTCATCACCAACACCCGCTGCTGCTCCGCCGGATAACGCCTGCGCCGCGCCACCAGCCAGCGCCCGGCCTCGTTCAGCGCCGCCAGCAACGGCGTTCCGCCACCGGCGCCCAGGCCATCGAGCCAGTCGCGCAGGCCCGCCGAGGCCTTGAGCCCTTGCACCTGCCAGTTCGGCTGCGTGCCGCTGGCCGTCAACAGCGCCAGGCGGGCCCGCTGCCGATAAGCGTCGTCGAACAGTTGCGCCAACAAGCCTTTGCCGTCACTCAAGGCGCGATGACGACGGGTCGAGGCCGACGCATCGACGATGACCAGCCACAGCTCATGGGGCGCCCGATGCCGAGCGTGCCAGCGCAAGTCTGCATGCCGCTGTGGCCGGCCATTGAGCAACGTTCCCGGCCAGTTCACCGCACCGCTGGCCGCCGCTTTGCTGCGGCCCTGGCGTCCCTGCGCCAACGTTCCTGCACGGGGTCTGGCATTCGCCCCCGCCGTTGAACGAGGGCGAATGCCTAGGGCTTTTTTGGCCAGTTCGGCACATCGCGCCGGGCCCCGGTTGGCAACGCCCGGGCAGGCAGGTCGCCCCATTGGCCTTGGCCTTCATTGGGTTCAGTGGTTTTTTCCGCCCCCGTCCCGGTCGGCGCCTGGGACGGTGCCGAATGCCCGCGCCGTCGATGACGCAAGGCAAACTCGGCGACCGCATCGATGTCTTCATCGCTAATGGCATCCGCCCCACGCCAGGCGGCATGGGCCCGGGCCGCCCGCAGCCAGACCAGGTCGGCGCGCAAGCCATCGACCCCGGCGGCAAAACAGCGCTCGGTGATCTGCGCCAGCGTCGCATCATCCAAGGCGATCCCAGCCAAACGGTCGCGCGCCCGCTGGCAACGTTCGCGCAACTGCCGCTGGGCTGTCTCCCACTCCGCGCAGAAGACCGCCGGATCACTGTCGAAATCCAACCGCCGCCGGATGATCTGGCCGCGTTCAGCCGGTGCGGTGTGACCGTCGAGGGCGACGTTCAGGCCGAAACGGTCGAGCAACTGCGGGCGCAGCTCGCCCTCTTCCGGGTTCATGGTGCCGATCAGCACAAAGCGCGCCGGATGCCGATGGGAAATGCCGTCGCGCTCGATCAGGTTGGTGCCACTGGCGGCCACATCGAGCAGCAGGTCCACCAGGTGATCGGGCAGCAGGTTCACTTCATCGACATACAGCACGCCACCGTCGGCCTTGGCCAGCACGCCGGGAGAAAATTGCGCGCGCCCCTCTCCCAGGGCCACATCCAGATCGAGGGTGCCCACCAGCCGCTCTTCGGTGGCACCGAGGGGCAAGGTGACGAACTGACCGCTGGCCAGCAGGTCCGCCAGGCCCCGGGCCAAGGTGGACTTGGCCATGCCCCGTGGGCCCTCGATCAGCACACCGCCGATTTTCGGGTCGATCGCGGCCAGGCACAGGGCCAGTTTCAGGTCATCAGCGCCGACCACGGCGGAGAGCGGGAAATGGGGTTGGATCATGTCTAATTCTCAAGGGTGGTCGATAACGTCAATATGAACGGAGTACTTGTGGCGAGGGGATTTATCCCCGCTGGGCTGCGAAGCAGCCCCATGTAAGTCGACTCAATCTGCCTGATACACCGAGGTGTTGGAATTTAGGGTCGCTTCGCAACCCAGCGGGGATAAATCCCCTCGCCACAGGGACGGTCTCTGACCTGCTGATTATGCATTTCAGCCATCCTCCTCAATGTCCAACAACAAATTCTCCAGGGCTTCGCGATAGTCGCCCGGCGCCTGCCACATCCCCCGCTGCTGCGCTTCGAGCATGCGCTCGGTCATGTCCCGCAGGGCGTCGGGGTTGTGCTGGCGGACGAAATCCCGGGTGTCCGGATCGAGCAGGTAGGCATCGGCCAGCAAAGCGTACTGGTGATCGTCGATCAGCTGCGTGGTGGCGTCGAAGGCGAACAGGTTGTCCACCGTCGCGGCCAGTTCGAACGCGCCTTTATAGCCGTGGCGCTTGACCCCGTCGATCCACTTCGGATTGGCCGCGCGGGAACGGATGACGCGGTTGAGTTCTTCTTTCAGGGTACGGATCCTGGGCAGGTCCGGCTGACTGTGATCGCCGTGATAGCTGGCCGCGGCTTCCCCGCTGAGGGTCTCCACCGCTGCCAGCATGCCGCCATGGAACTGGTAGTAATCATTGGAATCGAGCAGGTCGTGCTCGCGGTTGTCCTGGTTCTGCAGCACCGCTTGCACCTGGCTCAGGCGTCGGGAGAACTGCTCCCGGGCCGCGGTGCCTTCATCGCTGCCGCCGTAAGCGTAGCCACCCCAGTTCAGGTACACCTCGGCCAAGTCTTCGCGGCTCTGCCACAAGCGACCGTCGATCGCACCCTGCACACCCGCGCCGTAGGCACCGGGCTTGGCACCGAAAATCCGCCAGCCGGCCTGGCGCGCCGCGTCTTGAGGCTCAAGGCCCGATGCCAGCAACGCTTCGCGCTCACCACGCACCTTGGCCGCCAAGGGGTTCAGGTCGTCCGGTTCATCGAGGGCGGCGACAGCCTGCACGGCGGCATCGAACAGGCGGATCAGGTTGGCGAAGGCGTCCCGGAAGAACCCGGACACCCGCAGCGTCACATCGACCCGCGGCCGGTCCAGCAGGCTCAGCGGCAGGATCTCGAAGTCATCGACTCGCTGGCTGCCGGTGGCCCACACCGGACGCACACCCATCAGCGCCATGGCCTGGGCAATATCATCACCGCCGGTGCGCATGGTGGCGGTGCCCCACACCGACAGGCCGAGCTGGCGCAGGTGATCGCCGTGGTCCTGCAAGTGCCGTTCAAGGATCAGGTTCGCCGACTGGAAACCGATGCGCCACGCCGTGGTGGTGGGCAGGTTGCGCACGTCCACCGAGAAGAAATTGCGCCCGGTGGGCAACACATCCAGGCGCCCGCGACTCGGCGCACCGCTGGGGCCGGCCGGCACGAAGCGCCCGCTCAAGGCATCGAGCAGGCCATGCATTTCCGCCGGACCGCAGGCGTCCAGGCGTGGCGCCACGACGGCTCGCAGGTTTTCAATGATGCCGCCCACCACCTCCCAACCCGGCGCGTCGAGCTGCTCAACCGCGCCGTCCAACGCCTGCTCGATCAACTGCGCGGCGAACAGCTCCAGGCGCTCGCGGGTATCGCCGGCGCTGCGCCAGGGCTCGGCGCTGATCCGGCGCAATGCCTCGGGACAATCGCCCATCCAGGGTTCGGCCAGGGCGCAATCCAGCGGATCGAAGCCCAGCCCGAACGCCTTCGCCAGCGCCCGCAGCAGGCTCGACTGCGCACCCTTGCCGTCGCCCCGGGGAATGCGCAGCAACGCCAGCAGGGTGTCGATGCGCAGTCGTCCGCTGGGCGATTCGCCAAAAATGTGCAGGCCGTCGCGGATCTGCGACTCCTTCAAGTCGCACAGGTACGTGTCCAGGCGTGGCAGCCAGATCGCGGCGTCAGCATCGCTGTCGAGGCCGGCATCCAGTTGCAGCTCGCGGTCGATGTGGGTCTCGCGCACCAGGTTGAGGATGTCCCGTTGCAGTTCCCGGGCGCGGCGCGGATCGAGCAATTGCGCCTCGTAGTATTCGTCCGCCAATAACTCCAGGTTACGCAGCGGTCCGTAGGTTTCGGCCCGGGTCAGCGGCGGCATCAAGTGGTCGATGATCACCGCCTGGGTGCGACGCTTGGCCTGGGCGCCCTCGCCCGGGTCGTTGACGATGAACGGGTAGATGTTCGGCAATGGCCCCAACAGCACGTCCGGCCAGCAATTTTCCGAGAGCCCGACACCTTTGCCCGGCAGCCATTCGAGGTTGCCGTGCTTGCCGACGTGGATCACCCCGTGGACGCCGTAGGTGTGGCGCAACCAGAAATAAAACGCCAGGTAACCGTGGGGCGGCACCAGGTCCGGGTCGTGGTACACCGCACTCGGGTCGACCTGATAACCACGCGCCGGCTGGATGCCGACGAAGGTCAGGCCCAAGCGCAGGCCGGCGACCATCAGGCGGCCATCGCGGAACATCGGGTCCTGCTCGGGCGAGCCCCAGCGCGCCAGCACCGCTTGGCGATTGGCCTCGGGCAGCGCGTCGAACATGGCCAGGTAGGCATCCAGGGCCAGGCTCTGGTGACACGGACGCAGGTCGAGGCTGTCCAGGTCGTTACTGACCCCGCCGAGCAATTGCTGGATCAACGCAGTGCCGCTCGCCGGCAGCTCGGCCAGCAGTGGATAGCCCTCGGCCTGCATGGCCCGCAGGATATTCAAGGCCGCCGCTGGCGTATCCAGGCCGACGCCATTGCCGATGCGTCCGTCCCGGGTCGGGTAGTTGGCGAGGATCAGCGCCACACGCTTCTGCCCATTGGGCAGGCGCGCCAGGGTGGTCCAACGTTGGGCCAGCTCGGCGACAAAATCCATGCGTTCGGGTACGGCGCGGTAGCAGACCACGTCGCTCTGGCTGCGCTCACTGCGCCAGGCCAGGTCCTTGAAACTGATGGGGCGGCTGATGATCCGCCCGTCCAGCTCCGGCAAGGCAATGTGCATCGCCAGATCCCGTGGCCCCAGGCCCTGCTCGCTGGCGCGCCAGCCCGGTTCGTTGTCCTGGGCGCAAATGGCCTGGATCACCGGGATATTGCGGCGAAATGGTCGCAAGTGCGGGGCTTCGGGGCTGGATTGAGCGAAGCCGGTGGTATTGAGGATCACCCCCGCTTCCACTTCATCCAACCAGTCCTCCACCCGCGCCAGGCAACCGGGCTCCTTGAGACTGGCCACGGCAATCGGCAACGGATTGAGCCCCGCCGCTTGCAGGCGCTGGCAAAACACGTCGATGAACGCGGTGTTCGCCGCTTGCAAGTGGGAACGATAAAACAGCACCGCCGCCACCGGTTGCCCAGCGTTCCACTCGGCTTGCCAATCGCCGAGGCTGGCGCTGTTTTTTTTCGGGTGATAGATCGCCGTGCGCGGCAGGGTCTGCGGCTCGGCCCACGGATAATCGCGGCCGAACCATTGACTGCCGAGGTTGTGAAACAGGTCCAGGGCATTGCCCAGGCCGCCCTGGCGCAAGAACTGCCAGAGCCGGTCGCGGTCCTCGACGGCCACGTTGCTCAGGTCACTGAGCTCCGGGTCCGGTCGATCATCCCCCGGCACCAGGATCAGCTTCACCCCGCGCCCGGCCAGGTCCATCAGGCGCTCGATGCCGTAGCGCCAATAGCCAATGCCGCCGTGCAGCGACAGCAGGATAACCTTGGCGTGGCGCAGCACGTCTTCGAAATACAGATCCACCGAGGCGTGGTTCTGCACCTGCATCGGGTTGGCGAGGCGAAACTCCGGATAATCGCCCGGCAATTGCTTCGCCGCTTCGGCCAGCAGCGCCAGGCTGGAGTCGCCGCTGCACAGGATCACCAGTTCGGCGGGGGTTTGCCCGAGGTCGGCAATGTTGTCATCCGACACGAAACCGCCGGGCTGGGTCCTGAGCAGGTGCATGGCTTAGGCGCTGAGGGCGGCGCGCAACTGCGCTTCAAGCAGCGCAGCGTCCAGCGCCTGGCCGATCAGCACCAGACGGGTGACCCGCGCTTCCTCGGCGCCCCACTGGCGGTCGAAATGTTTGTCGAAACGCGTGCCAACGCCCTGGATCAGCAGGCGCATCGGCTTGTTCGGGATCGCCGCGAAACCCTTGACCCGCAGCACACCGTGCTGGACCACCAGTTGCGTCAGCGCGTCCAGCAACAGGCTTTCGTCGGCCTGGGGCAGCTCGATGGAGATGGAATCGAAGGCGTCGTGATCGTGGTCGTCATCGTCGCCATCGTGGTGATGGTCGTGATGGCTGTGGCGGCCGTCGATGTGTTCTTCGGAACCGGCGCCCAGGCCGATCAACACGTCCAGCGGCAGGCGACCGCTGCTGGCTTCGATGACCTTGACCGCCGGCGGCAGCTCTTCGGCGACTTCCAGGCGAACCTTGGCCAGGTCTTCAGGGCTGATCAGGTCGGCTTTGTTGAGGATCACCAGGTCAGCGCTGGCCAGTTGGTCGGCGAACAGTTCGTGCAGCGGCGATTCGTGGTCCAGGTTCGGATCGAGTTTGCGCTGGGCATCGACCTGGTCGGGGAAGGCGGCGAAGGTGCCGGCGGCCACGGCCGGGCTGTCGACCACAGTGATCACCGCATCGACCGTGCAAGCGCTGCGGATTTCCGGCCATTGAAAGGCCTGGACCAGCGGCTTGGGCAAGGCCAGGCCGGAGGTTTCGATCAGGATATGGTCGAGGTCGCCGCGCCGGGCCACCAGTTCGCGCATCACCGGGAAGAATTCTTCCTGCACCGTGCAGCACAGGCAGCCGTTGGCCAGTTCGTAGACGCGGCCGTTGGCTTCTTCTTCGGTGCAACCGATGGCGCACTGCTTGAGGATCTCGCCGTCGATACCCAGCTCGCCAAACTCGTTGACGATCACGGCGATGCGCCGGCCTTGGGCGTTGTCGAGCATGTGCCGCAGCAAAGTGGTCTTACCCGAGCCGAGAAAGCCGGTGACGATGGTGACGGGGAGTTTGGCCAGTGTTTTCATCGGATGCCCTTTGGCAAGGTGGCGGGCAAACGGGACGACAACCGCGGGCACAGGTGTGCACGGAAGATTTCGCCACCGGATCACCCCGCCCGGTTGTAGTGAGAATCTGTCTCGAGGCAGGTCTCCTGGCTGACGGCGGGCCAGTCTTTCGACTGGCAATGGCTGCGCCTTCCCGTGCGCCTTTGGTAAAAGGGCATGCACAGTGGCCTTGCAGAAACCTCACCGTTCACAGTTGCGGGGGCAGCCGCGGCTTGGACCGCGTTCCCTTCTTAGCTTCGGCACAGGCCGAAGAACCTCGAAGGCGCAAGGCTACGCAGGGTGTGGGGGCGGGTCAATCTCCGCAAGTGAGTTCTGCGGTGTCTTTGCCGCCGC
>NZ_JACNDD010000094.1:0-25908 GCF_017351395.1 Pseudomonas sp. FW305-28 | reverse complement strand
GCTCGAAGGCTGCGTGCAACCGGGCCTGTCGCCCAACACCAACACCTCGGCAGCGCGAGTGCTGGATCGACTCGGCATCAGCGTGATCCCTTGTGCGCAGGCCGGCTGCTGCGGTGCGCTGGATTATCACCTCGATGCCCAGGCCACCGGACTGGACCGCGCCCGACAGAACATCGACGCCTGGTGGCCGCACCTGGAGCACGGCGCCGAAGCCATCGTCCAGACCGCCAGCGGTTGCGGCGCCTTCATCAAGGACTACGGGCACCTGCTGGAACATGACCCTGCCTATGCCGCCAAGGCCAAGCAGGTAAGCGAACGAGCGCTGGACCTGGTGCAAGTGCTCGGCAACGAACCGCTGGAACAGATCTGCGCGGCCAGGAACCAGCGCATCGCCGTCCATTGCCCGTGCACCTTGCAGCACGCGCAAAAACTCGGCGGCAGCATCGAAGCACTGTTGACGCGGCTGGGTTTCAACCTCACCGAGGTGCCCGACGGCCATTTGTGTTGCGGTTCGGCCGGCACCTATTCGCTGACCCAGCCGGCCTTGGCGCGGCAGTTGCGCGACAACCGCCTCAATGCCCTGGAAAGCGGTCAGCCGGAGATGATTGTCACGGCCAACGTCGGTTGCCAGAACCACCTCGACGGCGCCGGTCGCACGCCCGTGCGGCACTGGATCGAGCTGGTGGATCAGTCCCTGGCAGAATGAAGTCCTGAAGATTCTTCGTTTGCCGGGGCCGGCGAAGGCTGCGATCTTTCGTTCAACTTTCCCACAGCCCTCGCCAGGAATTCTCACGATGAGCTTCGTCAGCCCCGACCTGATCCGCCAACGCTTCTCCAGAGCGATGTCCGACATGTACCGCGACGAGGTGCCGCTGTATGGCGCCCTGATGAAGCTGGTGGAACACACCAACGCCCAGGTGCTGAGCGAACAGCCGCCACTGGCGGAACACCTGCGCAGCACCGGCGAACTCGAGCGCCTGGACTTGGAACGCCACGGCGCGATTCGCGTCGGCACCGCCGCCGAACTGGCGACCCTGGGGCGACTGTTCGCGGTCATGGGCATGCAGCCGGTGGGCTACTACGACCTCACGCCGGCCGGGGTGCCAGTGCATTCCACAGCGTTTCGCGCCGTGCATGAAAGCGCGTTGCAGGTGAGCCCGTTCCGAGTGTTTACCTCGCTGCTGCGATTGGAACTGATCGAGAATTCCGAGCTGCGGGCCTTTGCCGAGTCGGTGTTGGCCAAACGGCAGATCTTCACCTCCGGGGCCCTGGAGCTCATTGACCTGGCCGAGCGCCAGGGTGGCCTGACGCAAGCCCAGGCCGAGGACTTCGTCCTGCAGGCCCTGGAAACCTTCCGCTGGCACCACAGCGCCACCGTCACCGCCGAACAGTACCGGCAACTGAGCGCCCAGCATCGCCTGATCGCCGACGTGGTGGCGTTCAAGGGCCCGCACATCAATCACCTGACGCCGCGCACCTTGGACATCGACATCGTCCAGGCGCGGATGCCCGTGCATGGCATTACTCCCAAGGCCGTGATCGAAGGTCCACCCCGTCGCCAATGCCCGATCCTGCTGCGCCAGACCAGTTTCAAGGCACTCGACGAACCCGTCGCCTTCACCGACCAGCCACAGGCCCAAGGCAGCCACAGCGCCCGCTTCGGCGAAATCGAACAACGCGGCGCCGCGCTCACGCCCAAGGGCCGCGGGCTCTACGACCAATTGCTGAATGCCGCACGCGATGCGCTGGGGGCGTTTCCCAACGAAGCCAACGCCGAACGCTACAACGCGTTGATGACCGAACACTTTGTCGCATTCCCGGACAACCACGATGAGTTGCGCCAACAGGCATTGGCGTATTTCCGCTACTTCCCGACGCCCAAGGGCCTCGCCGCCAAGGGCACCCTCGAACCAGCAGCGTCCCTGGAACACTTGCTCGAACAGCAATACCTGCGCGCCGAGCCCTTGGTGTACGAAGACTTCCTGCCGGTCAGCGCCGCCGGCATCTTCCAGTCGAACCTCGGCGATGCCGCCCAGAGCCATTACGCCGGGCAGTCCAACCGCCAGGCTTTCGAAGCGGCGCTGGGGCGAGCGACCATCGATGAGCTGGGGCTGTACGCCCAGACGCAACAGCGCTCCATTGATGAGTGCAGAGCTGCGTTGGGCGTGTAGGAACAGGCCGAAGGATAAAACGGCAATAAGTTGCCTGACCGGCGCGCAACACGGCGCGCCGTCCTCGGTGATTCTGCCCGGCTAGAGCGACGCCCGGATGGGTCGCGAATATCTGCAATGCACCGGGCAAGCGTTTGTACGCTTTGTTGCCCGACTGAAGGGAATAGCCGCCTTTACTCAGATCAAGCTATTGATATTTATAGTTTTTTCTAATCTGGCATAGCGTTTGATAACCGTCAGGCCACCTAGGGGCGATTCCCGTCCCAGGACCTTATCGTTATCCAGGAAGGAGAGCATTCCTTGGCTATCCCCGCGTACATGTCCGTTACAGGCACCAAACAAGGTCTGATCACTGCCGGTGCGTTTACCGCCGACTCAGTGGGCAACACCTACCAAGAGGGTCACGAAGACCAGGTCATGGTGCAGGCTTTCGAGCATCAGGTGACCATCCCTCGCGATCCCCAGTCCGGTCAGCCCACCGGCCAGCGCATACACAAACCCCTGATCATCACCAAGGTATTCGACAAGGCTTCGCCGCTGATGCTGGCTGCCCTGACAAGCGGCGAACGCCTGACCGAAGTCAAGATACAGTGGTACCGCACTTCGGCCGCCGGCACTCAGGAGCACTACTACACCACTACGTTGGAGGACGCGATCATCGTCGATATCAAGGACTACATGCCCAACTGCCAGGATCCGGAGAACACCCACTTCACCCATCTGGAAGACGTGTACTTCACGTATCGCAAGATCACCTGGACCCATGAAGTCAGCGGCACCTCGGGTTCCGATGACTGGCGTGTACCGGCCGCCGGTTGAAATCGCAGGCAGCCGTTCACCCATCGACCAACGCAGTGGGTCAATGTGCACTCTGATAATTGACAGTTATTGATTCAGGACGGTGTTCGCCCAGTGCGACGGCCTCGGCAATCCATGCACTGGTAAAGAGCCTGACACTGGGCGAACAGGCACAATAATAATGGAACTTTCAGAATAAGTCCGCGAGGCTGTTTAAATAATTGTTTATCTTTGTTGTAGCTGTGCACGACTGATCATGACTCATATGTTCGTACAGTTACATTCGTGGACCGGAACCCGGACCTGTGGTGAGGGAGGATTCCTTCGCCAGCGGTGCAAACAGTTATACAAAACATGGACAAATACAGAAAGTTACCCAAACAAGAAAATTAAACAGTCATTAAAAAACTCTTTTTAATACCAGCCGGACTTCAGCCACGCCGTCCGGTTTTTTGCGCATCGGTGTCCCCTGTTTCAGGGTCACCCTGTTGCTGTTTGCGCTTGGCCGGATCATTGGGGCGCAAGGCATCGTTATCGCGTTCCACTTCGCCGGGCAATGCCGGTGCGTCCGGGTTGGATGGGGTTCGATCGGGGTTGTGCTTCATGGCGAACTCCTTGGATCTTTCGGGATTCAGGCATCGGGGTCGGCGACTTCTTCAGCGACATTGGCATCCGGCGAGCGCCGGTGCAGTTGCTCGGCCTGGGTCTTCAAATCCTGCCAGCGCGCCAGGTCGATGGTGCCCCGGCCGAACAGGTCATTGGCCACCCGCATCAGCTCGGTGAAGTGGGCATCGGGGGACTGCTGCCAATAGGCCTTGTCGTCGAACAACTGCTGCCAGTCGGCCAGCGACGGAAGTTTGAGGTCATCGCTCATGGCGGGCTCCTGCGAGACATTCATCAGTTATGAGGGTCGACGTTCGCAGGGAGTTCCGACGATTCTCAGTAGCCGGTCATTTCCAGGTAACCCGTGCCGCCCTGGTTGCCACTGAGTCGTACCGGGCCTTCCCAATAGGGAATGCGCAGGTCCATCCAGGCCTTGGGGTTGAGTGCCTGAAGGGTCACGTCGAGTTGTTTGCCGGGGATCTTGATGGCCCAGCGTACCGGCATCGAGCGTCCGGCGACCTGGGTGGTGTCCAGAGGCACGAGACTGATATCTGCGGCATGCAGGGTTTGCGTCCGGCCCTGGGCATCGATCCAGGTGCCCGTGAGGTAAGGCGCGCCGTCCTTGTGGCGCATGCGATAGAGCATCAGGTGCTCGCCATTGTCCAGGTGCAGGGAGAACCAGTCCCAGCCGGTCTGGTTGGCGGTCAGGGGCTGGCTGCTCCATTCGCGGTCAAGCCAGGCCGGGCCGCTGACCGTGTAACGCTGACCGTCGATTTCCAATTCACCGCTGGCCTGGAAAAACGGCTGGCTGTAGTAGTACGACGCCTGCCCCTGTGCGGATTTCTGGCTGAAACCTTGATCGCCCTGCAACACCAACGGGCGGCTCGACGTCAGCCGCAACGCATAGCTGAAGCGTCGGTCGCGCGCCTTCAATTGCATGTCCGCCAACGGCTCGGCCGCAGCAGCCTGGCTGGTGAATTGCCAGTCGTCGATCCAGGCCTCGAAAGGCACCGCCTGCACCCCAGCCTGCCCCACTCCGCCTCGGGCATAACGCTCGGCGGCATGGTGCACGGTGGCGGAAGTGACCGCCGCGTGGCCGAGCCAGATCGTCTGGTTGCGCCAGCCACTGGCCTGGGGCGCGGCATCCAAGGCGCTGCGAAACAGCGTCCATTGCACGCCGAATTCCCGGCCCTGGGCGTCCTTGAGATTGGCGGTGACGTACCACCACTCGATACGGAAACCGTCATGAATGCCGTGGTCGGCCGGAAAACTGAACGCCCGCCCAGGCACGACAGGCGTGAACGCGACAGCCTGGTCGCCGAGGCCGGCAAAGCCCTTTTGTGGCGGCGCTGAATCATCACAACCGCTGAGCAACGCCAGCAGCAACACGCCAATTTTAATCTTCATGGGCAAAGGTCCTCAGCAAATCCGCCGGCTGCGTGCGGTACAACGCATACAGCGGCCAGGCCGATGCCAGGAGCGTGGCGAGCATCGCCAGGGCCAGCAACTGCACCAATTGCAACGGGAACACCCGCAACGGCAGGCGCCAGCCGAAGGCCTGCACATTGATCACCGCGTCCAGGCACCAGGCCAGGGCAATGCCCAGCGGCAAGGCCAGGACCAGGGTCAGCAGCGCCAGCAACCAGGTCTGGCCGAGGTTGAGCAACATCAATTGCCGACGCGTCACCCCCAGCGCCCACAGCGGCGCCAACTGGCCGAGACGACTCTGGCTCTGGGTCAGCAGGCTGATGAACAACGCCACCCCAGCCACCGCCAGGGTCAGGCTGTTAAGGGCGGCGGTGGCGGCGAAAGTGCGCTCGAACACCTGGCTCGACCAGCCCTTGAGCCGGGCCTGGTCGACGATGCGGCTGTCGTCCAGGCTGAACCGGCCCTGCAACGCGGTCAGTAGCGCCGGGATCGCGGGCGGTTCGATGCGCAGGTTGAAACGGTTCGGCGTCAGCTGCGGCCAATGCGCCAGCAAGTGATCGGCGTTGACCAGCACGTGGCCCTTGGGATTGCCGTAGTCGGCGTAGATACCGACGATGCGCAGTGCCCAGGGTCCCTGTGGCGTCGGCAGGGTCAACTGATCGCCGATCCTCACCTTGAGGCGCCGGGCCAGTTGTTCGCTGAGCATCAGGGTGTCGGCGGCGGCCAGTTGCTCCCACGGCTTGTCGCCGGCCGATTCCAGTAGCGGCCAATGCTGGCGATAGTGCGGGTGATCGATGATGCCATGGATGTCCGTCGGCCAGCCCTGCAACGGGATCGAGACTTGCCAGAGGGGAACGATAGCCGTGATCGCCGGTTGCTGCTTGAGCCAGGCGTGCAACTCCACCGCCTGGGCCGGGGTTTGCGGGTTGATGTACAACTCGGCGGTCAGCCGTTGTTCGAGCCAGTTGCTGAAGGTCTGGCGGAAGCCGGCGGTCATGCTGCCGGCACCGATATTCGCCGCCAAGGCCAACAGCAAAGCCATCAGCGCCAGGCTCAGCGTCGGCAATTGCTGGCGGCAATCGGCGAGAAACCATTGCCCGAGCACCGAGCGGTTGCGGCGCAGCAGTTGCTTCAGCGCACTGCTGAGCAACACCGGCAAGGCCAGCGCCGCACCCAGCAACAAGGCAGTCATCAGGACAAAACCGCTGGCCAGGCTGTCGCCCCAGACCAACGCCGAGGCGGCAATCAACCCCGCCCCTGTCGCCACCCAACCCTGGCGTCGCAGCCAGCGCCCATGGGCCTGATGCCAGGCCTGGGGATTGGCCAACGCCAGCAAGGGCAAACGCGCCGCCCGCAACAGGCTGTCGGCCCCGGCCAGCAACGCACCGAGCAAGCTCAGGCCGACACCGCTGAGCCACCACCCCAGGCTGAGGTTCAAATGCCCGGCCACTTCGGCGCCGTACAAACCCCGCAGGCTCGCCGCGACATCGGGCAACAACAGGCCCGCCAGCCAGTAGCCGCTGAGTACCCCGGCGATCCCGCCCAGCAAGGCCAGCACACCCAGCTCAATCGCCAGGCTGGTGACCAGCACCCGCACACTGACGCCACAGGCCCGCAGCGTTCGCAGCAGGCTGCGACGCTGCTCGAGGGCCAGGCCGATGGCGGCGTGAACGATGAACAGCCCCACCACGAACGATAAAAACCCCAAGGCGTCGAGGTTCAGGTGAAAACTTTCGGTCAGGCGCGACAGGTTGTTTTCTTCATCGGCACGCGTCAATTGCAGCCGATCACGGAAGGCCTCCGGCAACGCGGCGTTGAATGTGGCGGGCAACAACAGCCGCGACAGCTGGTCCGGCAACCCGAGTACGGCTTGGGCAAAACCGATGTCCATCAACAGCACGCCCGGCGCCATGTCCACTTGGACATGCAGCGGCGGCAGCGGTTGCCCATCGACGGTACGAGGCCGGTCGCCCTCGCCCAGCCCCAAGGCCTGCAAGGTTTGCGGGGCGACCCAAGTGCGACCTGGGTCGGTAAAAAACTCGACCACCTCGCTCATGTCCCGCGCCTGCCCCGCCAGGGCCGCGCCGGGTGGCAGCGACACCGGGTCGATGCCCATCAGTTGCAGGCGCTGATCCTCGTGCCCCTCGAGCAGCACCCGAGCCTGCAACACCGGCGACACCGGCCAGCCCTGGCGCCGCAAATCGATAAACCATTGCTGAGAAAAGGTGCCGCCACCGGGGGCATTGAGGCTGGCCTGGGGTTCGCCGCCGATCAATTGGCTGGCCCGGGCGTAGCTGTCCCGGGCCTGACTGTTCAGCGCTTGCACGCCGGTGAGCAGGCTGGTGGCGAGCCAAAGGCCGATCAGCACGCTGAAGAATTGCACCGGGTGTTGGCGCCAATGGCTGAGCAAGGCCTTGAGGGTCTGGCGAAAAATCATCACCCCTGGGCCACCTGCGCCAACCGTCCGCCGTGCAACACCACGCGTTGGGCCAGGCGAGCCGCCACCCGTGGACTGTGGGTCACCATGAGCAGACTGGTGGGGCTGCCCTCCAGCAGTTCCAGCAACAGTTGCAGCACTTCGTCGCTGGTGGCTTCGTCGAGGCTGCCGGTGGGTTCGTCGGCCAGCAACAGGGGCGGCCGCGAGGCCAGCGCCCGCCCCAGCGCCACCCGTTGCTGCTGGCCGCCGGAAAGCTGTTCAGGGTAACGCCGCAGCAACGCTGCAAGCCCGAGCCGCTGCACCAGATGGGCTTGCCAGGCCGCGTCATGGCGGCCGCACAGGCGCGCCTGGAACGCCAGGTTGTCTTCCACCGACAAGCTGCTGATGAGGTTGAACTGCTGGAACACCAGGCCGATTTCCGTGCGTCGCCAGTTCGCCAACTGGCTTTCGCTCATGCCGTCGAGCCGATATTCACCACTGCGGATACTGCCGCGATCCACCTTGTCCAGCCCGGCGACCAGGTGCAGCAAGGTGCTCTTGCCACTGCCGGACTCCCCCATCAGTGCCAGGCTGCTGCCGGGCATCAGGGTCAGGTCGACGCCCTGCAGCACCGGCAACGGGCCTTGGGGCGTGGGGTAGCTTTTATAGACATCGCGGACTTCAAGCATGAACAGGCTCGATGAATGAACGTGAGGCTCAGGATAGCGGAATTAGCCGCAATGCCGGCCCAGGCGAGAGCTCGCGAAGGCGGTGTATCAGCTGGCGGTGATGTGGATGGGCAGGCCTCATCGCGAGCGAGCTCGCTCCCACAGGGCTCTGCGGCGTATGTACATTTTGTGGCTGCCGAAAATCCATGTGGGAGCGAGCTTGCTCGCGAAGGCGGCGTCATAGTCGATGAAGATGTTGGATGTGCCGGCCTCATACGAGCAAGCCCACTCCCAAAGAGCTCAGCGTATAGAGTCAATGCCCCACTGCCATTTCAACCTGGCCGGAATGCGGTGTCACGATGTTGTCCAGGTCGATATGTTTCCACGCCGGTTTCGCCCCCAGCCGCGCGTTGAAGCGGTAGTTGAAGGTGAAGTCGTCATCGGTCGGCTGGTTCAGGGATTTTCCATAGGCCGACTCAACCCCGACCGGGTCGTAGCCCATCAACTGCAACAACGTCGGGAAGATGTTGTAGTGGCTGGAGCGGTCCTTGTTCCGGGCCCAGGCATTGCGCCAATCGAGGGTCTGCAATGAGCGGCCCTGGATCACCACCAACGGCACCAAGCCTTCTTCGGCCACCGGGTCGCCGCCGCAATGGGTGTTAAGCCCGGGATTGCCGCGCTCGTGCAGATCCTGGCCGTGGTCGGAGGTGTAGATCAACACCGCATGGCTCAAATCGGCCTGCTGGAAGATTCGCTTGAAGAACTCGCCGACATTCCACAGCAAGGTGTTCTGGTAGGCGTTGCGGTACAGCAGCCAGTCATCTTGCTGGCCATTGAAACCGTCGCGCCTGCCGGTGTCGGCCACTTCCTGGAACTGCCCGCGAGGCAAGGCCGGACGGTAGTTCATGAAGTCGTCGGGGTATTTGTCGTGCACTGGAAAATGCGCCCCCACCTTGTTGATCACCACCAGTTCAGCCTGGTGGTCGCCCAACAGCTCGATCAACTTCGCCGCCGCCGCCATGTCGCGGTCACGCACGCTGGCCTGGTCGAACTGGACGAATTCGTCGATGTCCTGTTTTTCCAGGTCGGTCATCAGATTCTGCAGATTGCCGCCAGTGCGCTGGGCGTCGATGTAGACGGTGCGCAAGCCGGCCTGCTTGGCGTACTGCCAGATCGACGGCCGAGTGCTGTTGATGCGCATGTAGTCAGCGCGAGTACCGCCGTAGCGCAAGGTGACATTGGTGTCGGCGCTGCAATTGGCGATGGAAGCCGCGTAGCCGAAATTGAAAATATCCACGCCCTCGGGCGGTGTCTTCAGGCCGCTGTGCACGCCAGACGGCGTGTTGATATCCAGGTAATTGCCGCCAATGCTTTCATCGATAATCAGCACGATGTCCTGCTCGATCAAAGACGATCGCCGCGCCAGGGTGACCGGTTCCCGGGGGCCGATGGTGTTGTGCAAGGACTCGTAGGCGAAGAGATTCAAATAGGCCAACGGCGTGTACATCACCGGCAGGCCGCGCGCGCCCTCGCCCGCCCGAACGAACAGCACGCCACTGAGCAACACCACGCCCAGTACGGGCGCGAGTACCGGCAGATAACCGGGCACTCGCAGCGCCCGACGAGGCTTGAGGGCGATGCCGAACAACAGCAACAAGCCGCCGATCGCCGCGTTGATGATCACCTGGCGATACTGATAGGCCGCTTCCTGGATGAACCCTCCCGAGTACACCAGCGAGACGAACTGGCTGTAGGTCAGGTAACTGTCCGTGACCTGAGTGTACACCTCAAAAAAAACCGCTGACACGAACAGCGCCAAGGCAAACACATGCCTGACCATCGTCTGGCGTATGTAGGCGCACATCCACAGCGCCACCACCAACAGCACGAACATGGCGCCGAACAGCAAGGTGGCCAAGCCCAGGCCCAACGCATCGAGACGGTCGAGGTAATAGGCGTACCCCTTGAGCAGGTACAAAAACAGCAGCAATTCCTTGAGGTAGCGGGCCATGTTTTCCTCGACCGGATCGCGGTGTCGAAAGCACTTCGTTCCTGCACGTTAGCAGCCGATTTTCAAAGCGCAAGAAACGCCCCACCCCAACCAAGCGTCAAAAAAAAGTTACCCCAAAAACGACACGAAAATAGGTAACAAAATATAAAAATCTATGGATAACGACCGTTTATCGCTTTGTTAAATGCCAACCATCCCCAGTAAAACAGCCACTTTGCTAGATCAGTCAATGACTTGATATCAAAAGGCCCGATTTCACTTGAATTGCCAACACTGACAACTGTCATTTTGCTGACACGCTTTTCTGAAGCTGCGCTATACCCCTCTAAACAGTTTCATCCGAGTTACATCATTCGGTCTGCGAGGCGCGCCAAAAATGGACGTGAGCGTATTTGGTACGGGGTATGTCGGGTTGATCCAGGCGGCTGCAATGGCCGACGTCGGACACCGTGTTTTGTGCATCGACATCGACCCGAACAAGATCCGGCAACTGCAACAGGCCGTACCGACCATCAGCGAACCGGGGTTGTCCAATCTGCTCGAAGACAACATCAAGGCCGGACGCCTGTCGTTCAGTTCCCAGGCCAGCGACGCGGTCAATCACGGCGAGCTGATTTTCATCGCCGTCGGCACCCCTGCCGATGAAGACGGCTCGGCCGACCTGAGCCATGTGCTGGCCGTCACCCGGCAGATCGCCGACTTCATGGACAGCGACCGCACCCTGGTCATCAAGTCCACGGTGCCGGTGGGCACCGCCGACAAGGTGGCCGAATGCGCCCGCCAGGCGTTGGCCCGGCGCGGCCTGAAACAGCTGAACGTGCGCGTGGTGTCCAACCCCGAATTTCTCAAGGAAGGCAGCGCCCTGGCCGATTGCATGCGGCCGGACCGGATCATCGTCGGCACCGCCGACCCCCTGGCCCGCGACCAGATGACGGAGCTCTACGCGCCCTTTTGCCGCAACCACGAAAAACTGATGTTCATGGACAACCGCAGCGCCGAACTGACCAAGTACGCCGCCAATGCCATGCTCGCCACCCGCATCAGCTTCATGAACGAACTGGCCAACCTCACCGAACGGCTGGGCGCCGACATAGAAGCGGTGCGCAAGGGCATCGGCTCGGATCCGCGCATCGGTTATCACTTCATCTACCCCGGCTGCGGTTTCGGCGGCTCGTGCTTTCCCAAGGACCTGCGGGCCCTGCTGCACACCGCCGAACAAAGCGGCATGCCGCTGCGCCTGCTGCGCAGCGTCACCGACGTCAACGACAGCCAGCGGCACATCCTCTTCGAGAAACTGGCGAAGCAATTCCCGGATGGCCTGGCCGGCAAATCGATTGCCATCTGGGGCCTGGCGTTCAAGCCCAACACCGATGACATGCGCGAAGCTCCCAGCCGCTACCTGATGGAAGCGCTGTGGCGCGAAGGCGCCCGGGTCCAGGCCTATGACCCGGAAGCCATGTCCGAATGCCGCCGCCTCTACGGCTATCGCAAGGACCTGAACCTCTGTGCGACCCGCGATGACACCCTGGAAGACGCCGACGCCCTGGTGATCTGCACCGAGTGGAAGAACTTTCGCGTGGTGGATTTCGACCTGCTGGCCAACAAGTTGCGCGCCCGGGTGATCATCGACGGCCGCAACCTGTACAACCCCGAACACCTGGCCGCCGCCGGGCTGCTGTATCGCGGTATCGGGCTGCGCCACACTGTGCCCGGCACCCCGGCACCAGGGCCACAGGCGTGAACATCCTGGTCACCGGCGCAGCCGGTTTCATCGGCGCCCATGTCGTGTTGCGGCTGCTGCGCGACGGCCATCGGGTGTGCGGGCTGGACAATTTCAACGACTACTACGACCCGCAGCTCAAGCACGACCGCGTGGCCTGGGTGAACGACCAGGTCGGCACCTTCCCCTTGGCGCGGCTCGACCTGGCCGACGCACCGGCCATCGACGAATTGTTCCAGGCCCGGCGCCCGGACGTGGTGATTCACCTCGCAGCCCAAGCCGGCGTGCGCTACTCCCTGGAAAACCCGCAGGCCTATGTCGACAGCAACATCACCGGCTTCCTGAACATACTGGAAAGCTGCCGCCGATATCCGGTCAAGCACCTGATCTACGCCTCCTCGAGCTCGGTATACGGCGCCAACCCGCGCACGCCTTATTCGGTGCAGGACAATGTCGATCATCCACTGTCGCTGTACGCGGCCAGCAAAAAATCCAACGAACTGATGGCCCACAGCTACAGCCACCTGTTCGGTATTCCCTGCACCGGCTTGCGGTTCTTTACGGTGTACGGCCCTTGGGGCCGGCCGGACATGTCGCCGATCCAGTTTGCCCGCGCCATCACCGAAGACCGTGTGCTGCAGCTGTTCAACCACGGCGAGCACCAGCGCGATTTCACCTACATCGACGACATCGTCGAAAGCATTGTCCGCCTGATCGAACATGCGCCCCAGGTCACGCCCTTGCTGGATCACGAACAACCGGGCCCGGCCACCAGCCGCGCGCCCTGGCGGATCTACAACATCGGCGGGCAGCACCCGGTGGCGCTGCGCACCTATGTCGCGCTGCTGGAAAAACACCTGGGACGCACCGCCCGCATCGAACTGCTGCCCCTGCAAGCGGGCGATGTGCTCAACACCTGCGCCGACGCCAGCGACCTGGCGCGGGCCACCGGCTTCAAGCCGGGCATCGAACTGGACGACGGCCTGGGCCGCTTCATCCAGTGGTTCCTCGAGTATTACCTAGTGCCTGCCCACGCGCCGCTTGCGGCCCAATCTCAGCGGAGGAGTCTATGACCCGACATGAACAAATCATTGCGATCAATGCCCCCGGACGCGATAAGCGTGTCGATCCCGACCACCGCAGGCGCCTGGACGCGGCCATCCACCGCCAGGGTCGTGGTTGGTTGACCGGTCGCGACGGCGGCCGGCCCTGGACAGTCTCGCGCACCAATCGGGTGGTGGCCGGCCTCGGCGCACTGGCGATCCTGGTGGTCTTCTGCCCGCTGTTGCTGGGCCTGGCACTGCTGGTCAAGTTTTCCAGCCCGGGCCCGGTGCTGTTCATACAGAAACGCACCGGCTATCGCGGTCGGGTGTTCGGCATGTACAAGTTCCGCACCATGGTCGCCGACGCCGAAGCCCTCAAGGAGTCGCTGCGCCACCTCAACAAACACGGCGCCGATGCCATCGACTTCAAGATCGACAACGACCCGCGCATCACGCCCATCGGCCGGTTCCTGCGTCGCAGCAGCCTCGACGAACTGCCGAACCTGATCAACGTAGTGACCGGCGACATGCGCCTGGTGGGCCCGCGGCCGACCTCGTTCAACGCCTATCGCTACAAGGACAACCATCTTGTGCGCCTGAGCATCTACCCCGGCATGACCGGCCTGTGGCAGATCTCCGGACGCAGCAATATCGACTTCGACCAGCGCGTGGAATTGGACCTCAGCTATATCGCTGAACAAAGCCTGTGGCTGGACTTGAAGATCCTGATGCTTACCCCCTTCAAAGTTTTCAGCGGCCACGGAGCGAGTTAAATGGACGGTTCAACGAATATCCTGACCATAGCCAGCCCGAGCGAGACCAACCTGACCTCGACCGTGCTCGACCCTTCCCTGCGGACCCTGCTCTTGACGTCCGCCAACACCGGTACCGGCACCAGCACCAGCGCCATGGCACTGGCCGCTCAGCTGGCGCAGATGAGCAACGGTCGCGTCCTGCTGGTGGATGCCAGCCAGTCACCGCGCAACCTCAGCCAGCAACTGGCGTTGCACAAGGAACGCGGTTTCACCGACCTGCTGTTCAATAGCCTCGCCCCACCCCTGTTGCAGGACTGCGTGGTGCAGGCGTCCAGCCTGCCCTTCGACGTGCTGCCCCACGGTCGCCTGGGTCGCAATGCCGAGCGCCTGAGCCCCGAGCGCCTGCGCCCGCTGTTCAAGCAACTGGCGGCGCAGTACCGCTTTGTGGTGATCGACGCCGACGCGGTGTATTCGGCCAGCGACACGCTGGTGCTCAGCACCCAGGTCGATGGCGTGGTGCTGGTGGTGCGCGGTGAAGACACCCGCTGGGAGGTGGCCCAGGCCGCCCGCCAGCGCCTGTCCCAAGCCGGCGCGAAAGTGGTCGGCAGCGTGTTCAACCGCCGCAAGTACTACATGCCCAAGTGGCTCTACAACAACCTGTAAGCCTGCAAAAGGATGACGAGATGAACGCCAGAATGCTTGTCCTGCTGTTGCTGCCGCTTGCCGGTTGCTCCAGTACCAGCGATACCCGCTCGATGCCGGTGCAGATCCTCACGGCTGCACCGGCCAACGCCCAGGCCACCGACATGCCCAAGGTCGAACAGACCCTGCGGCCCCAGGACGTGCTGGATGTGATCTTCCACATCAGCACCACCGGGCCCCAGGCCTATCGGGTGCAGGCGGGCGACCAGGTGGCGCTGAACTTCACCGCCGCCAGCCAGCTCAACGGCACGCAACAGGTGATGCCCGACGGCAGCATCGAACTGCCAGGGGCCAACACCTCGGTGAAGGTCGCCGGCCTGACCACCGACGAAGCCCGCCTGGCGGTCCAGCGCGCCTATGACCAGAAGATGCTGTTCCAGCCCAATCGCAACCAATTGACGGTAATGGTGACCAGCCCGCTGAGCAGCGAGACGAACCTGCGCAACACCCTGACCCACCCGGCCACAGGCATGAGCCGGGAGATCATCGTGGGCCGGGATGGTTACGCAAGCTTCCCGGAAATCGGTTCCGTGCCACTGCAAGGCATGACCGTGACCCAACTGGAAACCTTCCTCAACGAGCGCTACGCCCAGTTACCAGGCCACATGACCGTCGACGTGCTGCTCAAGTCCACCGCCGGCAACGAGATCTATGTCCTCGGTGAGGTGGCGCAGCCTGGTTCCTACCCGATCCGCCGGCCGATCTCGGTCCTCGAGGCCCTGACCCTGGCTCGTGGCACCAACGTCAAGGCCCGGCTCGATTCGGTGGTGATCATGCGGCGCAACGGCAACCAGGTCGAAGCCCGCCACTATGACGTGGAAAAAGCCCTGAGCGGTGATGCCTCGCAGATCGCCTACTTGCAGCCGGAAGACATGCTGTACGTGCCCAAGACCGGCCTGGCCAAAGCCGGTGAAATGGCTCGGCAATTGGCCGACGTGGTGCTGTTCCAGGGTGTTGGCGTCAGCTTGGGCTACCGCCTCGATAGCAAAGGCGACAACAGCAGCAGATCCAGTACCGACACTTCTGCAGCAGGTAATTGATCATGAATCCCAAGGAAAATTATTTGCATGAGTTCTTCAGGATCTTCTTCGCCAACAAGCAGTGGGTGAAGCGCGTCTTCCTGATCTTCGCCGTGATCGCCCTGGTGCTGCCGTTGATGCTCAAGCAGAGCTTCGACATCACCGCCCAGGTGATCGTCCAGTCGAAAAAACTCTCCCAGGGCGACGCCACCACGTCGCTGAACCAGGAAAACGCCACCTTCATCCCGCCATCCCTGGCGGACATGGAAACCGAGAGCAATATCCTGCGCTCACCGGCGTTGATCCGGCAGACCATCAGTGCCCTGCGCGACCAGGGCGACTACACCCCAAGCCCAGGTATTCTCAACAAGTGGGTGAGCGAGCCGCTCAAGAAATACGTCACCCAACCCCTGCGCGAATACGTCATCAACCCGCTGCGCGACGGCCTGGGGCTGGAGGTCGATCCGGTGCGCGACACCGTGCTCGATACGCTGACCGACGAGGCCATCGAAAACCTGAAGATCGAGACCCTGCCCGGCTCCAACGTCATCTCCATCGTCTACAGTTTCGGCGACCCGGCCCAGGGCACCCGCTTCGTGGCACAGCTGCTGCAAAACTACCTCAGCAGCCGCCAGGACCTGCAATCGATCGAACTGCCGCAGACCTTCTATGAGCAGAAGAAAGCCCAATACCAGACCCGCCTCGACGGCCTGGAAGGTACTCGGCTGGGGCTGTTGGAAAACATCGGCTCGTCCGATCCCAAGGAAGAAATCACCTTCCGCCTGAACGCCATCAACACCGAAGAACAGGCCCTGAACCTGTACCAGGATCGCCTGCTGCAAAGCCAACGCTGGCTCGATTACCTCAAGACCAGCCTGGCGGCGGCGAACAGCTCCCGGTTCAACGACTACACCTTCCCGTTCACCTTCACCACCACCGTGGACAACATCGCCTTCGAGGATCGGGAGATCAAACAACTGGGCGAGCAACTGACCAGCCAGGTCAGCCGCTACATGAATGACCTGGCGATCTTCCAGCCCAGCAGCGAACCGATGCTGCTGGCCCGGGAACAGATCGTCCGCACGCGCCAGCAGTTCCTGAAAGTGGTCAACAACCGGATCCAGGAACGCACCACAGATCTGGCGGTGGTCAGTTCGGTGATCAATCAGAAAGTCGAACGCATCGCCGCCTTCAAGGAGCGCATCCATCAGTTGCAGGAAACCCAAAGCAAGCTGCGGCAGATGGACACCGAGATCAACGCCTTGCATGCGGCCTTCTCCACCTACGCCCAGCGCTTCGCCGAAGCCAGCACCGCGCGCTCGCTGGACAACGACCTGTCCAACGCCCGGGTCCTGAGCCCGCCGTTCGAACCGACCGCGGCGGCCTTTCCCAAGCCGATGCTGATCATTGTCTTCGGCATGTTCAGCGGCCTGCTGCTGGCGATCGCCCTGGTCTATGTGCGTGAGTTCTTCGATCACCGCTTCAAGCACCCAGCGCAAATCACCCGGCAATTGGAAGTGCCGGTGCTGCTGGTGATCAACGAACAGTCCCCCGAGCAGGTCAACCCGCACCGCAACTGGAGCCTGCCCAGCCTTGTCCATTGGGTGCGAAATTGAACGCGCCGTTCGACCCGCCCCGCCACAGCGGCCCCCTGTCGATCATTCATCTGCTCGACAGCGGTGGCTTCTATGGGGCCGAGCGGATGCTGCTCGATCATTGCCTGGCAACGCCCGGACAGCACGAGGTGCTGTTCCTGGCGGCGCCACCGACTTTGATCACGCGTTTTCGCCAGGCTGGGGTCGATTGCCGTCACTGCGCCAGTTGGGCCGAGCTGTTGCAGCACCTGCGCCAGCGCCGGGACGAGCGACCGCTGATCAACACCCACAACTTCAAGGGGCTGTTGTTCGGCTGGTCGGCGGCCACGCTGCTGCGCCTGCCGCTGGTGATCACCCAGCATGGCTTCACGCCGCGCAGCCCCAAGCAGCGTTTCTACACCTGGCTGAGCCTGCAACTGTGCCGCACCGCCTCGGTCAAGCGAGTGGTCTGCGTGGCCGAGAGCATCGCCACGCTGCACCGTCGGGCCAGCGTGCGGGCGGAGAAACTCGACGTGATCCCCAACGGCCTGCCAGCGGCCAGCACGCCACTGGCCCACCGCACCGACCAGCAACGCTGGCGGGTCGGCTATGTTGGCCGGCTGAGCAGCGAGAAAGGCCCGGACCTGTTCCTCGATGCCATGATCCCCCTGTGCCAGCGGCATTCGTCGCTGCACGCGGTGATGCTCGGCGACGGCCCGGAACGCCAGGTGCTGCTCAAGCGCATCACCGACGCCGGGCTGCCCACGCGCATCGAATTGCCCGGCTACCAGACCGACATGAATGCCTGGTGGAGTCGCCTCGACGCGCTGGTGATCAGCTCGCGCACCGAAGGCACCCCGATGATTCTGCTCGAAGCCATGCAGGCCGGCGTGCCAGTGGTGGCGTTCGGTGTCGGCGGCATTCCCGACGTGTTGCAGGACCGCCATAACGGCCTGCTCGCGGCACCGGCCGACAGTGCGGACCTGGCGGCGCAGATCGAAACGCTGTTCAGCGAACCGCCCCTGGCGCGGATCCTGGCCGACAACGCGCGCCGCACCCAACAGGATCGCTACGACCTGCGCACGCTGGCCGAACGCTGGTCGCAGCTTTACATCCGCACGGCGCGGGAGGCTCGCTCATGATAGTCCCACTCTCGATCGTCAGCCTGCTGGGCCTGGTGTGCCTGGCGTTGCTGGCCAGCCCTTATCCGTTCCTCGCCCCGGGCGCGGTGCTCGGCCTGGTCGGCGTCGCCGTGCTGTACCGCAAGCCCGGCTGGGGTTTGCTGGGTATTGCCGCGCTGGTGCCATTCGAAGGCCTGTTCAAGGACAACGCGTTTTCCGGCAGCAAGTTCTTTGGCCTGGCGCTGATCCTGATCCTGATGCTGCAACTGGCCCTGCACCAGATTCCCGCGACACGTTTGCGCAGCAACATCTGGAAGCCCCTGATCGGCTTCATGGTGCTGTATGGCCTGAGCCTGTTGCTCTCGGAAAACATGGACCTGTCCCTGACCCATCTGCGGGAGCTGACCGTGGGGATCGTCCTATTCGTGATCACCTTGCTGATCGGTCGCGAACTGAACCTGGACCTGTTCGCCCGCCTGATGACGGTGAGCGTCTCCACCACATGCGTACTCGCGATGTTCTCGGCCAAATATCAGGATCAGGGCCGTGCTTCGGGCCTGCTGGAAGACCCCAACGTCTTTGCGCTGTTGATTGCGTTCACCGTACCGCTGGCTTTGTGGCTGGTGCTGCGCAGTCCGAACCTGTTGCACCGATTGTTCTGGAGCGGGGGTTTCATCCTGTTGCTCGGTGGCATGACCAAGACCGAGTCGCGTTCCGGGCTGGTGGTGCTGTTGCTCAGCCTGGTGATCGGCTTGTACCACTATCGTGCACAACTGCCGCGCATCCGTCCGCGGCACCTGGGCTTCGCCATGCTCGGGCTGGCATTGTTGATTCCCCTGGCGGTCGCGGTGATGCCCGCCGGCTACGTGGCACGCATTCAGTCGTTGAGCATCCTCAGCGCCGGCGTCAATGCCCACAAGGACGAATCCCTGGGTCGCCGTGCCTCGTACATCCTGGTCGGCAGCCAGATGATCCGCGAGAACCCGATACTCGGGTCAGGGCCCGGAACCTTTCCCCTGCACTACGCGCCCACCGGCTATGCCAAGGCGTTCTCGGCCAACCGCAAGCTGGGGGACCTGTATCGCCGCGCCCATAACACCTACCTGGAAATCTTCAGCGAAATCGGCGTGCCGGGCGGGCTGATGTTCGTCGGCATGCTTGGCCTTGGCCTGTACAACCTGCTGCACGCCCGTCGGCTCTGGTTGCAGCGCCGCGACTGGGCGCAGGCGGACCTGCTGACGCACCTGGGCATGAGTTTCCTGTCGCTGGGGCTGTTCCTGATGTTTCTCAGTGCGCCGAACCACAAGTTGCTGTGGATCATGCTCGCCCTCACCAGCGTGTTGCGCTACGACGCCGAACAGGCCGCGCCACAGGAGGCTCGTCCATGAGTGGCGTCAGCATTGTGATCCCGATGTACAACGAGGCCCGACACATCGGCCGGACCCTGCAGGCGGCCCGGGAAGCGGCCCGCCAGGCAGGCTTGGCGTGCGAGTTGATCGTGGTGGACAACGGCTCCGACGACCACGGCCCGCGCATCGCCAACGAGCTGGGCGCCCGGGTGCTGATCGTCCCGGGCGTGCACATCGGCGCCCTGCGCAATCGCGGCGCCGCCCTCGCCAGCGGCGACTGGCTGGCGTTCATCGACGCCGACATCGAGATGCCGGCCGACTGGCTCAAGCTGTTGCTGGAGCTTGAAGGCCACCAGGGCGATGTACTGGGCCTGGACCTGGACACGCCCCGGCAGGCACCGTGGTTTGCCGAAGCCTGGCAGCGCCGCAGTCAACGTCCGGGGTCACGCCTCTTGCATCGGGTGCAGTGGCTGCCCAGCGCCAACCTGTTGATGCGCCGCAGTTGGTTCGAACGGGTCGGCGGCTTCGACGAAACCCTGCGTACCGGCGAAGACAAGGATTTTTCCCTGCGCCTGCGCCAGGCCGACGCGCAATTGCTGTTGGTCAACGAAAGCGTGGCCCTGCACTGGGGCTACGAAGGCAGTTGGCGCGAGTGGATGAGCAAGGAGTTGTGGCGCCAGGGCAGTCATCTGCAATTGCTGCGCAGCCATGGCCCGAGCCTGCGCCTGCTGCGCTTCCCGGCCCTGTCCGTCGGCGCTTGGTGCCTGGACCTGTTGGCCCTGCTCGCGGTGCTCCAGGGGCAGTTGCACCTGGCGCAGATGCTGTTGCTGGTCACTGCGCTGCCGCCTCTGCTGCTGAGCCTGCGCCAGAGCCGGCGCGACCCGCGCCTGACCCTGCAATTGTGGGCATTGCATGGGGTGCGCCTGCACCTGACCGGCGCCGCCCTGCTGCTCAACCTGTGTCATTGGAACGTCAGGAGACCTGCCCGTGGCTGAGTTCATTTATTGGTCGTGCCTGCTGCTGCCGGTGTACGCCTACCTCGGTTATCCCTTGATGCTGAGCCTGCTGGCGCCGCTGTTTCCGCTGCGGCGCTATGGCAAGGCGTTGCCGATGGACGTGAGCATCGTCATTGCCGCCCACAACGAGGCCCGGCATATCGAGGAGAAGCTGCGCACCTTGCTCGCTCAGGATTACCAGGCGCACTCGCTGCAAATCATCCTCGCCAGCGACGGCTCCACCGACGATACGGTGGTGTGCGCACGCAAAGTGATCGACCCGCGCATCACCGTGCTCGACCTGCCGCGCCAGGGCAAGGCCGCCGCCCTCAATACCGGTGTCGCCCACAGCCGCGGCGAGATCCTGGTGTTCACCGACGCCGACAACCAATGGGCCGCCGATACCCTCGGCCACCTGCTGGCGCCCCTGGGCGATCCGGAAGTCGGCGCCTGTGCCGGGCATATGGAAATTCCGGTGCCGGGCAAGGGCCTGAGCCTGGGCGACAGCCTGTATCGCCATTACGAAGGCTGGTTGCGGCGGGTGGAGAGCCGCACCGGTTGCATGGTCTCGGCCGACGGTGCCCTGCTGGCTTTGCGTCGGGCGCTGTTCCAGCCGATCCCGGCCCAGGTCAACGATGACTTTTTCCTCAGCACCTGCGCACCGGCCGCCGGCAAGTCCATCGTCTACGTGCCACGGGCCCGGGTGACCGACCAGGGCGTGGACGAGGCCGACAAGCAGTTTCGCCGGCGCCAGCGAGTCACCGTTGGCGGGTTGCAGAGCCTGGCCCAACGCCGGGAGCTGCTCAACCCGCTGCGTCATGGCCTCTACGCCATCGGGCTGATCAGCCACAAATTGATCCGCCGCCTGGCGCCGGTGTTGCTGCTGCCCCTGTTGCTGAGCAATGCCTGGCTGTGGAACGACCATCCGTTCTACCGCCTGAGCCTGCTGGCGCAGTTGCTCGGCTACGCCATGGCGCTGATCGGCTTGATGGATGCCGGCCACCGTTTGCCCCGGCCCTTTCGCCTGGCGGCGTTCGTGCTGGTGACGCTGGCGGGCATGAGCATCGGGCTCTGGCAGTTCCTGCGGGGTCATCGCTACAGCCAATGGAACCCCGAGCAGAATCGCTAAGGAGAAGAGCCGATGTCGATCAAACAAGTCTTCAAGCGCACCGGCGGCTGGCTGTACCTGAACACGTCCCTGGGCCGCCACCCCCTGCGTGGTGCCGGCGTGATCCTGATGCTGCATCGCGTACTGAACAACGACCGCGCCGCCGAATTGCCCCACCGCAACGAGCTGTGCGTGGGGCCCGACGCGTTTGAACACTTGCTGATCTGGCTGCTACGGCATTTCGAGTGTGTGCCGCTGATGAGTTTGTTGCTGGCTGATCCTGAAAGCGTCCCGAACCGCCCGCGGGTGGCCCTGACCTTCGACGACGGCTGGCGCGACAACGCCATGAATGCCTTTCCGCTGCTGCGCCAATACCAGGTACCGGCGAGTATTTTCCTGTCCACCGATTTCATCGGCAGCCGCCAGCACTTCTGGTGGGAAAGCATTGGCGAGACCCTGTGGGGCAGCCATGGCCAGGTGGCCCGGCATTCGTTGATCGAACACTTGCAGCACGCCGGCCGTCCGTTGCCGGTGCTGCTCGATGACATCGACGACGAGCGTCGCAGCCTGGCGTTGCTGCATTACCTGCAAAGCCTCAAGAGCCTCGATCCACGTACCTTGAGCGAACTCACCGACGCCTGCCCGCAGGGTTCCCAGCCCCAGGCCCTGGACTGGTCCCAGGTGCGCATGCTCGAAGATTCCGGCCTGATCCGCTTCGGCCCCCATGGTGCCAGCCACGCGATTCTGACCGGGCTGGACGACCAGCGCCTGCACGAAGAACTGACGCGCAGTTGGACGGCCCTGGAAAACGGCTGCGCGCAACCCTTGCCGGTGTATTGCTACCCCAACGGCGATCACGATGCCCGCGTGCGCCAACAGGTGGCGGCCCACGGCTTTAGCTTTGCCCTGGGCACCGAGGCGGGGCTGTATCGCAACGACGGCGACCCCTTGAACCTGCCACGCTTCGGCGTCAGCCAGCGCAATGCCCATCATCCCGAATTACTGGCCTGGCGAATTCGCCGAGGGACACGTCCATGAGCCGTGCTCATTACCTCAAGCACCTGGCTCTGAGCATGGGCACGCGCCTGGCGATGATCGGCCTGCGCCTACTGCGCAATGTGCTGCTGGCGCGGATTCTCGGGCCCAGCGAACGGGGGCTGTTTGCCTTGCTCAGCACCCTGCCGGACCTGATCAGCGCCGCCACCAGCGGCGGCCTGAATTCCGCCGTGGGTTATCAGGCGGCGCAGCAGCGTTCAATGGGTTTGTTACTCAGCCAGGTGCTGGTATTCGGTTGCCTGCTGGCCGGGCTGCTGACCTTGCTGGTGGTGGCGCTGGTGCGCGAGTTCGGCGGTGAACTGGACATCACCACGCAACTGGGATTGCTCGCCTGGCTACTGTTGCTGGCCGTGCCGCTGACCGTGCTCAAGAGTGGCCTGCTGACGCTGCACAACGCTTCCGGTGGCGTGGGCGCCTTCAATGCCTTGCGCCTGCTGGAATCCCTGGCGCCCCTGCTGTTGTTTATCGCGTTGTTCTGGATGTGGAAAGACACGGCGCTGGAAGCGGCGCTGATCAGTTGGCTGGCGGGCCTGAGCCTGGTGGTGCTGGCCGGTTGGGTGTGGTTGCGCCGCGATCATGTGGTCACCCTGCGCTGGGATCGCAGCCGTCAGAACGAACTGTTGCGCTACGGCGCCCGCAGCCATCCGGACCTGCTGTTCCAGCAAGTGCTGCTGCGCTCGGACTACCTGTTCATCGGTGCCCTGCTGGGCAGCACGGCCCTGGGGCACTATGCCATGGCCAGCGCCGCCGCCGAGCTGCTGCTGATCGTGCCGGAAGCCGTCACCACACCACTGATGAAGCGCCTGCTGCAACAGGACAGCGACATGCAGCGCCTGACCCCCTTGGCCTTGCGCCTGACCGCGACGGTGATGCTTGGCGCCTGCCTGACCATGGCGCTGATCGGCGAGTGGCTGATCGTCACCTTGTTCGGCATCGCCTATCAACCGGCCTATCCGGCCTTGCTGGCGTTGCTGCCGGGACTGTTCGGACTGTGCTATGCGAGCATCCTGCGCCTGGATCTGCTGGGCAAGGACCGACCCGGCACCGTGTCGCTGCTGATGGGCGTGGGCGCGCTGTTGAACCTGGCGCTGAACCTGATCCTGATTCCCCTCTACGGCATCGTCGGCGCTGCCGCCGCGTCCTCAATCGCCTACCTGGGCGTAACCCTGGCGCTGCTGGCGATGTACTGCCGCCTCAGCGGCGTGGCGCTGTGGCAGACACTGATCATCCTGCCCAGCGACTTGCTGCCGATGCGCCAGATGCTGCTGGGGAAATCGGCATGAGCAGGGTTGCCCGCCAAGCCGCCATCGCGAGCAAGCTCGCTCCCACAGGGGATGGTGATGCCCTTGTGAAAGCGCCGAGTCAGCTTGCAGGGATGGTGAATGTGCCGACGCCTTCGCGAGCAGGCTCGCTCCCACAAAAAACTGGGGCCGCGCACAATTTTCATGAGCACCACAAATCCCCTGTGGGAGCGAGCTTGCTCGCGATGGGGCCAGTACGGCATGGGTGGAAAATAGCCGCTGGCCTGTGCCTCTGGAGCCTGGCCTTGTTGGCCCATGGCGCGGCCATGCAATGGACCGGCATCCGCGACGGCAGCCTGTACCTGCAGACCGACCGCCCGGATCAAGTGACCGTGCGCTGGGTGCCCGCCTGGCAGGCCAATGCCAACACAGAACACCTGTACCTGCTCGACGGCCAAGGACGCTTGGTGGGTGAACGCCTGATCAAGGCCGCCCAGGAACGTGGCGAGCAGCAGTGGCCTTTGCTGCCGGGGGCCGCCAGCTATCGCCTGGAAATTCCCGGCTACAGTTTCCGCCGCTACACCGTCGAACACGACGCCCATACCCGGGCGCTGTTCGCCCCGGCCAAGGTGCATTTCAATGCCGAAACCCACGACGGCGATGAGTTGTATTTCAAGGTCGCCCCCGGCGAACAAGCCGTGCTGGCGGGCAAGTTCCACGGTGGTGTGCGCAGCCTGCGAGCCCGGCGCGTCGCCGATGGCAAACAGGTGCAGTTGAACCTCAAGCCGTATCCGGCCTATGGGCAGTTCGATCAAGTGGCATTGCCCGTCGCCAATGTGGAGCAAACCTGGCGCCTGCAATTGCAGGGCAACGGCAAGGCGGCATTCTGGCTGGATGGCACGGCCAACCTGTTTGCCCAAGACCCAGGGCATTTGCAACCGCTGCGCCAGGACCCGGGGCAGGCGCGTCTGAAACTCTATGGCGATGTCCTGGGAACAACCCCGAAACTGGGGGTCTACCTGCCCTACGTCATGCCTCCGCCATCGGCCTACCCGGTGATCGAAGCCCTCAAGCCCCAGGCCGCCAGCTACTACAGCCTGGTCGACATCACCGCAGACAGGCCGGACCATGAAAATCAGTTTCGGCGCCTGTACCAAGACCGCTTCGGCATCACCCGGGACATCACCCTGCTGGCCGGTAGCGCGCGCAAGGCCGACCTGCGGGCTGACCGCGTCAGCAACAACGGTTTGCAAGCCTGGCTCATGGCGACCCGCGCCTTGGGCGGCAAAGGCATCCACTACCTCAGTTTCGCCGATGAGCCGAACCTCAACTACCCGGATTTCGCCAGCTACCAGCAGGTGTTCGAAAGCATGGCCAATCAGGTTCGCGCCATCCCCGCCAATGCCCGTGCCGGGGTACGCATTGCCATACCGGCCAGCTCCCGGTTCACCAATGGTCCTTTGGCGGAAAACGCCGTCGAGCGGCGCGGGATCGATTGGGCGCGGCGCTTGCTGGACAAATACGGTGACCAGATCGACGCCCTGGCCTGGCATGAATGGATGATCCGCGACCTGCTGGCGACCCGGGTCTATCGCAACAGCGTACGCCGTGCAGCCGGCCTGGTGGGCCTGGACAGCAAGGGCCGGCCGAACAAGGCCTTGCTGCTGGACCAGACCAACATGTCCAGCGGCTCGAGCCTGAGCCCTTACGACCAGGAAACCCACTACGCCGCCCTGTGGTGGACGTCCGTGGTCATCAACGCCTCGGCCGACGGCTGGCTGGACATGCTCAACTGGTTCATGCTCGCCGACGAACCTGAGTACCCCAAAGGCATGGTGCGGGTGCTGGACAGCCAGCGTTTCGAACTCAAGCCGGTGGGTCTGGCCCAGCAGTTCATCCAACAGCATTGGCTCAACCAGGTGCTACGCCTGGATAACGACGCCTTCGAAGTCGACGTACTGGCCATGGCCACCGACACGAGACGCAGCTTGCTGGGTGTGAACAAAAGCACGCGCCCGCAACAGGTCAGCCTGGACGGCGCGTCCTGCCCCCAGGCGCAAGCAGAGCTGGTGTATTTCGGCCCCGACAGTCAAAGCCGCAGCGCCCCGTTCAACTGCGAGGCCGGGCAGA